>WGCP01000111.1 GCA_015493715.1 Desulfobulbaceae bacterium | reverse complement strand
GTTATACCTTTTCAATCGTTTTGAAAGAATACAGCAGGAGAGATATTGAACCTGGAACACAATTTTTTGATTTGGCGAATGTTTAATTGCCTTTTACCCGTCAATATTTCCGAAACAACACCCTGGCTGCCAATTTCTGGTAAATCTGATTGCTTAAGATTATGCTCCTGCATTAAAAAACGTAAAACCTCTATAGAGGTTCCTGTTGGTTCAGGTACATTCTGTTTTTCATAATTCTCCACTAAAATACCAAGACTCTCCATTAGTGATGCCAGCGGATGATTTTCATTTTCTCTAACCTGTTCAACAATTTCATCGAAAACAGAGACTAAATTATCATACTCTTCTTCTGAATGAGGTACTGAAAAAATATTCTTAATCCCTGGCCATACCATGGCAAGATGTCCTACTTGGGAATTCATTTTCTTGCCTCCTTCCATTTGTTTTTATTATATTCTTAGTCTCTTGCCATTTCATCGTTTTAAGGCAGAACGTCCCGCATCACCTGCCGCAAGCTCAACACAAGTGAACAAGTGAACAAGTGAACTTTCCAAAAAGAAAGAGCGTCCATAAAGGACACCCTTTCATAAAACCGCTATGTGCTTGTGGTCAGGTGGATACCATTATTTTGCTATAATAACAATATATCCACGTTTATTTTTTGGAGGATTTTTTCGAAGTTTTTTTTGTTTTATTTGTCATATTTTTTGCTTCTTTTCTAAATTGTTCTAAAAAAGAATGTGTTGGTAATGTCACCGCACCCCAAGGTCCTCTAGATGTTATTGTGATAAGAAACTCCCTAGCAGCACTATAAAGCATTGATGCTCCATTTATATACAGCATTTTTTTGATATCTTTAAATCTTTTATCGACTCTAAAGATGCCAATTACTACTACATTAATTGCATATTGCTGGGCTTTATCATCTTGAATTGAAGTAATTTCAATAGCAACTTGGTAAAATTTTTTCTCCTTGTCATGCGAAAGAGAAACTTCTATTTTGTAATCTAATTCTTGCTCCTTATCTTCGGCAGATGGATCGGCAACTACTTGTACAACTGGAAAAAAATATTCATCAAGCTTGATGGGTGTATTCATCGTTTACTCCGTTATATCTTCCTTGGCGTACAATAGTAGTCTTAAAGTTAACTTGTCTTTTATTCCATTTTTTTCCTCGACTTGGAAGCAATACAAGTTTAGGCCATTCCTTCACTTTGTTAGCTGCTATCTCAAAATTCGTATCTGGAAATGAAATCTTTGTTTCTACTTCTACTTGCGCCAACATACCAACAAGCGCATCAATGGTAAATTTGCTAATTTTTCCATTGTTAATGTCACTCACGCGAGGTTGCGAAACGCGCATTTTTTTTGCAGCTTGTTTCTGGGTAAGTTTATTCGTTTTGATATGTGATTTGATTCTGTCCATCAACACCGCTTTCGCTCTATTAACAGCGATTTCAGCAGGATCATCATACAGAGCTCCCCACACATCATTAAATACATCTTTCATTATTATCTCCTGTTGACAAGCTTTTTATAGCGTTTTCTTGCTATTCTCTTGTCACTCTCTCTTGTTACTTGGTCTTTCTTTTGAAAAGCATGAAGGACATGAATTGCATCTTTAAACTTAGTGACATAAATTACTCTAAAAATATCATTTCCTTCTTTCAGTTTTATCTCCTTTACACCGGGGGCTATTTCTGGAAAACTGTCCCAATGGCTTGGATTTTCGCCTAATTGTACCCTGTGGAGCTGGTACCCAGCATCTTGACGAATTTCATCTGGAAATTTTTTAATATCATTTAAGGATGTTCCGTGAAATTCGATACACTTAATCGTCATATTTTGCCTTGCTACCGATTATATAAAATAATATATATTCCATCACCTAAAGTCAAGGATAATTGGCACACCTTTCATGTTCAGTGAACCAATAACCAATTTTGATAATTTGGTCGAATAACCTCAATCACACGAGCCCTAACACATGATTACCAGGGAAACAGCAGGTCTTGTTCACATGCTTTCCCCGGCTCCCCACTTCTATGGTAAAGAAGCGGGGGAAGGCCGAGCAAATAATGTATGATCTAACGCTTTTGGGCCCGTTCCCCGGTCTGCATCCGCACCCGGCAGGGTGAAGAAGATGCATTTTTTCCGGAATACTGCAGGCCGGGCGTTGTGCCGGTGGCCCGCTCGATCCGGGCCAGGGCGACAAGGTAATCGGCATAGGTGGTGACAAGACGGGCCTGGGCATTGGTATAACGAAGCTGGGCGTCGTTAAACTCAATCATATCATTCAGCCCCGCCTTATAGCGGCCCTCCGCCTGTTCAAGATTTTCCTGAGCAAGCTCCAGGGTCTGGGCGGCGATGTCCACGGCGGTCCTGTTCTCATCGGCCCGCAGATAGCTTTCGGCAACCTCCCGGGTGATGGCCAGCTCAAGCTCATGGAGGGCGGCTTGGATTTCGCGAAACTTCGCCCTGCTCCGGGCAACCTCCCCCTGGGTACGAAGGCCCGAAAACAACTGCCAGCTCAACCCCACGCCGACCTGCCACTGGTCCGGCAGATTTTCCAGGTCGGTTTCAAAATCATCATACTGCGCCCCGATATCAAGGCGGGGAAAATAGTCGCCCCTGGCCTTGCCTACTGCAGCTTTTGCCGACTGCACCAGAAAACCCACCTGTTTCATTTCCGGCCGATGTTCCGCAGCCGCCGCCTGAAGCATATCCAGAGAAAAGGACATGGCCGGTTTTTCGTCCGCCAGTTTTTCCAACGGCCCCTCTCCGTTTACCAGGCGGTAATCCCCCTCATTGGGGCGCAGGCCAAGGACATTCTCAAAATTTTTCCGTTCCACCTGCAGATCGGCCATGGCCTGGACCAGCGCAAGACGCGCATTGGAGAGCTGCAGTCCGGCATTGGTTACATCAATCTTTGCCCGCACTCCTGCCTGAAAATACTTTTGGGCCCGATACAGGTGCCGTTCATAGATTTTTATGGCCATCCGGGCCACCTCGATCAACCGTTTTTTGGCCATGACCCCATAAAAAAACTGTTTGAGGGACAGCACAACATTCTGATGCAGTTGATACATATTGGCCCGGGCCGCCTCAAGTTCAAACCGACCGACATCAATGGCGCCGGTGGTTTTGCCGAAATCATAGATCAACTGGTTTAAGCGGATGGTGCCGTAACCGACATCATCTTCATCGAGGGGCTGCAGGTTATCGATATGTTGGCGCCGATAGCCACCGGAAACATCAAGTTGGGGCAGGTAGTCCGACCAGGCCTTGGTCAGGGAGCCACGGCTCTGCAGACATTGCTGTCGGGCTATTTCAAGACGTGGATTGTGGGCAAGCGCAAGGGAAACCGACCGGGCAAGGGTTAATTCCAATGTTTCGGCACGACCCGCTACAGGAAAAGAAAGCCCCAGAATAACAACTACTGTAAAAAACAGGCGCACAGTTTCCTCCGCAAGAAAGGGATGATATTATTATATTTGCCTTGATGATTTATAGTATAAAGGATACTAATATTCCATAGTAATTTATCTGAAAATCTCCGCGAAGGACATGGCTGCCCATGCCGGAGTCGGAAATTTTCATGGCTTTTTGTGGCCAGCCAATCCGGAGTCTTCACTACGTTCCGCTTACCTGGTCCAGCCATGCTGGTTTATCTAAAAATACGCCACGAAGTTGTGTCGTTCGGGACTGTTTTCATCATTCGAAGTCTACGCTTATCTGTTGTGGCTGGGACGGTAAAATATGGTCCAGCCATACCGGAGTCGGATATTTTCGTGGTTAGCTGTGTCCCGCCATGTTGGTTATTAGACAATCAGCACATGATTTACCATATATTCTTATTCTTAAACTATCCTGAAACACGAGGAATTTCATGCTCCAGAATGCGCTCATAGTGATAATTCTCCTGTTCAGCTTTTGCGGCTGTCGAAATGGACAACAAGAGCAGACCGTGAAAAAAGAAGCGCCTCCCCTGAGCGTTGAGACGATTACCGTCCACAAAGAGCCCATCCCCATCTGGCTCGAATATACCGGCAAGACCGAGGCGACAAAACGGGTGGAGATTCGGGCAAGAGTTGCCGGCACCCTGGAAAAAATCCGCTTTACCGAAGGTGATCACGTCCGGCAGGGCCAAAGACTCTTTGACATGGAACAGACCGCGTACCTGGCCGCCCTTGACCAGGCCCTTGCACAACGCGAGTTGGACCGGGCCTCACTGAAGCTTGCCCTGGCGGATGTTGCCCGGTACCGGCCGCTGGTTGCGGAAGATCTTGCCCCAAGAGCGACACTGGAACAGTACCAGGCAAAGGCGGCTGAGTTACGGGCAAAAATCAAGGCCGATGAAGCGTCCATCAAAGAGGCCCGGCTCAACCTCTCCTATACTGAAATTACGGCGCCGATCAGCGGTGTTATAAGCCGCAGCTATGTGGACGCGGGCAATATCGTCGGCTACGGGGAAAAAACCCTGTTGACCATTATTGTTGCCGATGATCCCATGTATGCCTATTTCAACCCCCCGGAAGAGCAGTTCCAGATCATGCGCAAGTATAAATCCAGGGATGTGCTTGACGTCCGGGTCCGGATTCCTGAAACCCGCTCCATTATCAAACGAAAGCCCCATACCGGACATGTCGATTTCGGAGACAACAGGGTCGATCCGATGACGGGTACCATCAGCATGCGGGCGGTGGTGAAGAATCCCGAACATGATCTGCTGCAGGGCACCTTTGTCTATGTCGATGTCTTTGTCACCGATAAAATCCCCTTTTTCATGCTGCCGCCACGGACAATCCTCGAAGATCAGCAGGGCAGTTTCGTCTATGCGGTCGATGACAAAAACACAGCAAAAAGAATAAACGTTCAACGTGGTTTTGAAGGCCGCCTGTATGTACAGATCAAGGGCGGTCTCAGCGCCGGCGACCGAATTATCATCTCCGCTCTTGCCCGGATCAAACCGGGCCTCAAAGTCACGGCCACCGACGTGACCGCCGATAAAGGTATCATGGCCGTCATGAAAAAAGAACGGATGGAGCCGGAGAAATAAACCATGCTCTCCGTCTTTTTCATCAAACGTCCCATCTTTGCGATGGTGATATCCCTGCTGATCATCCTGGGCGGCCTGGTCTCCCTCAAGATCCTCCCCGTCCAGGAGTACCCCGATGTCACCCCGCCCACAGTCGTCGTCAGCGCCACCTATGTCGGCGCCAATGCCTATACCGTCGAAGAAACCGTAACCAGGCCGCTGGAAGACAAGATTAACGGCACCAAGGGCATGATCTACATGACCTCGTCCAGTACCAGCTCGGGCATGGCAAGCATTACCGTCTATTTTGAACCCGGTTATGACCTGGATATTGCAGCCGTCGACGTGCAGAACAAGGTTTCCATGGCCACCGCCCAGCTGCCGGCTGAGGTCAGGCAACAGGGCGTTATCGTCGACAAGCAGTCGCCCTCGGTCGTCTGCTTTGTCGCCATCACCGGCGACAAACAGTTTGATGAAAATTTCCTGAGCAATTACGCCAGCATCAATGTGCTTGATGAGCTTAAACGAATACCGGGCGTGGGTAAGGCCGAAATTCTCGGTGAAAAGAAATACTCCATGCGTATCTGGCTTGATCCGGCCAGGATCAAGGCCATGGGACTCAGCCCGGCCCAGGTCATCAGCGCCATTCAGTCGCAGAACAAACAGGCCGCTCTGGGCAGGATCGGGGCCGCTCCGAGCTATAAAGATCAACAGATCCAGTTTGTCCTGACCGCAGAGGGACGGCTGTCCACGGTGCGGGAGTTCGGCAATATTGTTGTCAGCGCAAAGGACAACGGCACCCTGGTCTATTTAAAAGATGTGGCCACCATTGAACTGGGTGCGGAAAAATATGACTGGAACGCCCTGCTCAATAAAAAACCGGGCGCCATGATCGGTATTTACCAGCTTCCCGGCTCCAACTCGCTGGAAATCAAGAAAAACGTCATCAAGGCCATGGACCGGCTGCAGAGCCGTTTTCCCAAGGGGCTCCGCTATTCCATCCCCTACGACACCACGCTTTTTGTTGATGTTGCCATTAAAAATGTCGTCCAGAACCTGATTATCGCCGTTGCCCTGGTCATTCTGATTGTTTTCCTCTTCCTCGGTTCCTGGCGGCCGACCGTCATTGCCTCGGTGGCCATTCCGGTTTCCCTGATCGGCACCTTCGGTGTTCTCCAGCTTGCCGGATTTTCCATCAACTTCCTGACCCTGTTCGGCCTGATTCTGGCCATCGGCATTGTTGTTGACGACGTTATCCTGGTGGTGGAAAACGTAGAACGGCTCATGTACGAAGAGCCGGACCTGACCATTCCCCAGGTGGTCAAAAAGGCCATGCTCCAGCTCATCGGCCCGGTCATTGCCACCACCCTGGTGCTGGTCGCCGTCTTTGTTCCGGTCTCGCTTATGCCCGGCCTGGTCGGTTCCATCTATAAACAATTTTCCCTCACCATCTGTTTTGCGGTCATCATTTCCTCCATCAATGCCCTGACCCTGTCGCCGGCCCTGTCGGCAATCGTCATCAAACGACTGGGAAAAAATGAAGAAAAATTTGTCCTCTTTCGACTCTTTGACCGTTTTTTTGATCAATTAACGACCGGCTACATGGCCGTTATCCGCCTGCTGATCAAGATGCGCTACCTCGTTCTTCTTGTCTTTATCGGCCTGCTGGCGGCGACCTACTGGATATTTACCGTTACCCCCAGCGGTTTTGTCCCGGAAGAAGACAAGGGTGGCTGCATGCTCATGTACAACCTGCAGCCGGGGACCGCCATTGAACGGACGGCCGAGCTGCGCAAAGAGCTGGAAAGCATAATTCTGGATGTGCCGGGGGTTGAAAACCTGATCATGATCGACGGCTACAACCTGCTCAGCGGCACCCTGGATTCCAGCGCCGGAGCAGGCTTTGTCTCCTTTACGCACTGGAGCAAACGCACAGATCCCAAGCAGAGCGTTGAAGCCATCATCAAGACCATCAATACCAGGGCGGCAAAGTTAAGCGATGCCAGGGTGGCGGCCTTTAACGTACCGGGCATTCCCGGACTCGGCACCGTGGGTGGCTTTGATTTCCGGCTGCAGGATTACCTGGCAGGCGACATCAACACCTTTGTCGGCTATGCCGACAAGCTGATCGCCGCCGCCAACAAAGACCCACGTATAGGTATGGCCTATACCAGCTATGCGCCCAACTATCCCATGCTGAAAATTGATATTGACCGGAAAAAGGTCAATGCGCTCGGCGTGGACATGGCCGAGCTGTTTTCCACCATGCAGATCTATCTCGGTTCCTTTTACGTCAATGATTTCAGTAAATATGGCAAGGTGTTCCGGGTCTTTGTCCAGGCCGACAAACGGTTTCGGAGTACGGTCCAGGATATCAGCAAGCTCTTTGTTCGCAACAGAAAAGGCGACATGGTCCCCTTAAGCGCTCTGCTCACGGTCGAATTCATGACCGCGCCCCAGGACCTGCCCCATTATAATCTGTACCGGGCCATTACCATAAACGGCCGCGCCGCGCCGGGCTACAGCTCCGGCCAGGCCATGGCCGCCCTGGAGGAGCTGGCTGGAGAAGTCCTGCCCGATGACGGCTCCTACGGTTATGACTGGTCCGGCATGTCCTACCAGGAAAAGCTGGCCGGAAATACCAAAATCCTGGTCTTCGGCTTTGCCATTATCGTCGTCTATCTGGTCCTCTGCGCCCAGTATGAAAGCTGGATCCTGCCGATCATGATTCTAATCTCGGTACCGGTGGTCATGCTGGGGGCCCTGGCCCTGCAAAATATTGCGGGCCTGGACAATAATCTCTTTGCCCAGGTCGGCCTGGTGCTGCTTATCGGTCTCTCGTGCAAGAATGCTATTCTTATTGTTGAGGTCGCCAAGGAACAACGGGAAAGCGGGGTGCCGATAATCGAATCGGCCCTGAATGCGGCCAAGCTGCGCTTCCGGGCCATCATGATGACCATTCTCTCCTTTGTCTTCGGCGTTATCCCGCTGGCCGTGGCCTCGGGAGCAGGCGCCATGACCATGCGCTCCATCGGCACCATTGTCCTGGGCGGCATGGTTGCGGCAACCTTTATTTCCACCATGCTGGTCCCGGTCATCTTTGTCCTGCTGGAAAGCCTGCGGGAGAGATTTATCAACATTGAAGAAGTGGTCAAAAAACGGGAAATGCTCTAAGACGGACATCATCCACAACTGGAGAAATACGGGAACATGCAGGAGCGGATTTATCCGCGAATTGTATGGTTAACGACGAATTTCAGGTCGGCTGTTTCGCGGCTGAAGCCGCTCCTACGGGAGAGGTAATGACTCGGGTGTAAAAGTGGCTTTGAACACGAAATTACGTCGAAAACAAACTCAACAACCCTTCAATTGAATGGCGCTAAGAACCATCTTTGCCAGCCAATGAATACCGCCAAAAAACAAAAGCCGTAACCACAGCCAGAGCCAAAGCCAGATACCAGGGAAACCAGCCTATCGAGGTCTTGAATGCCTCGTTTTCCACCATCTGCGTCGTCCATGCCGGATGCGCCCTGCCCGTAGAAGTCCTCAAATATCCCATCAAGCCGGCATAAAGCAGACCTATAAGTCCATAGGCCGCATTAAAAGCCAGCCCCTTGAAACTGAGCACCGTGGCCCGGTGCGCCGAATCGGCGATCTCATTGAGATAATAACTGGTAAAAAAAGAGGTCATCATCATGGCTACAAAGATAAAGACCACGGGAATAATACCGACATAAGGAACAAACAGGGTCAGACCCCAGAGGGCAGAAAAGGCTATTGCACCCACGACACAAACATTGTGCACCGGCCTGAGATGATGCACCATGGCCCGGGCGATTCGGGGAATCACCAGTCCCAGCAGGGCAATACCTGAGCCTATCAGACCGAAACTTGCCTCGGGCAGGGCAATAAGACGGAAATACTGGCTGGTCATGGTGACCAGCATTCGCAGGACATGATCAAAACACATACCGAAACAGATCACGGCCAGGGCAAAGGGTGTGTGCAGGATCCATCGGCCCGCCTGCATGGTCAGGCGCAGAGCTTGGCGAATTTTTTCTCCGCCCCTCTCCGATTGTTCTTTCGGCGTTTTCTCTCCGCCCGCCGCCTCGGTCTGCGGATCTCGCATACCCATGGTGACCGCCAGGGAAATCACTCCCAGCAGCAGCGTCAAATACACGGGAAAACGCATGCTCACCTGCTGGGTGACGACAACCGTGGAGCCGAACCAGGCAAGGGCATGATTGACGGTTGCGTTGTCATAGACCACGGCGCCGATGGTCATGGCAAAGATATAGCCCACATGCTGCATGCGCATCTGGATATCAAGGACACGGGGCCACTCCTTTTCCAGGCCCGACTCCACCAGGGTATCATAGGCCATGGCCTCATCGGCACCGCTGGCCATGGCCTCGGCCAAACCACTGAGGATACGATTGAGCAGAAAGGCGATAAAAATAACGGTACCGTTGCCAAGCGGTACCAGGGCAATGATCGACATTTCCATGACCATGAGCAGGGAGGTGGCCACCAGCAGTCGCTTCCGCCCAAGCAGGTCGGCCAGCGCACCCGAGGGCACCTCGGCAAGAACAATGGTCACGGCCCAGACGGTGTTCAAGAGGGCAAACTGTTCAAGGCTGAGGCCGTAATCAAGGAAGAGAATAGTGAAAACAGGATAGTAGAACCGGGCATTAAACAGAACGCGAAAGGCGATAAACCGCCGCACATTCGGCAGAGAAAAAGGTGAGATGTCTGTTGATTTACCCATGCAGGACATAATGGGAGGAATACATCAGGCTGTCAAGCAGTTGTCGGTAAACAACAAAAAAACTCGCGCTGTATTCCGCTTTATGCTACATTTCTTTGATTTGGCAGCAAAAAACATATCCCGAGAGTCTCTTGAGCATCGATCATCCTCCCACACCCGAGCCCCTGCTCTGCTCCAGTTGTGACCTGCTGATGGCGGACGTCAAACCTCCGCCCGGGCATACCGTCCGCTGTCCGCGCTGCGGCAGACGACTGCACAAGTGGAAGACAAACAGTATCGAAAAAACTCTGGCCATCAGCCTGACCGGCCTGCTTCTGTACCTGCCGGCCAACTTCATGCCGCTGCTCACCTTTGATATCCTGGGCATGAACACCTCGGCCTCTCTCTTTGCCAGTACCCTGAGCATGTTCGACCAGGGACAGTACATCGTCGGTATCCTGATTGTCCTGTGTGGATTTTTCCTGCCCCTGCTTCTTCTTGCGCTGATTTTTTCCGTCAGTCTGGCCCTGAACAGGGGCTGGAAACATCCCTGGGTCGCCCGCGCCCTCACATCCATCCATCACCTGCGGGAATGGGCAATGGTCGATGTCTACCTGATCGGTGTCTTTGTCACCATCATCAAGATGAGTCACATGGCAACAATATACTATGATATCGGCCTGTTCTGCTTTATCGGCCTGGTAGTCAGCACCATCGGTGCCCTGTCGGCCATGGACAGACGGCTGTTCTGGTCCCGCCTCGATCCCGAAGATGACCAGCCACTATCCGTATCCGGAAGGACCCTAACAGGAGCGGATGCCGGACTCTGTCTCTGCCACAGCTGTGAAAAAGTCGTCCCCATTGCCTCGGACGGGGAGTGCCGATGTCCCCGATGCGGCGAGCAGGTGCATCTTCGGAAAAAAGACAGCCTCAACCGTACCTGGGCTCTGGTGATCACGGCCGTTATCCTCACCCTGCCAGCCAATATCCTGCCCATCATGGAGGTGGATTATTTCGGCGTCCCGGACCGGTCAACCATCATGGACGGCATTATCTATTTTTTCAAAGAGGGCTCCTACGGCATCGGCGCCATTATTCTCACCGCCTCCATCCTGGTGCCGCTTTTTAAAATTTCCGGGCTGCTTCTCATCCTGCTAACCATCCATTTTCGTCTTCCCGGTTGGCGGCGACATAAAACCATCATGCTGCGATTCATTGAGTTCATCGGCCGATGGTCGATGCTTGATATCTTTGTCATTGCTCTGCTCTGCGCCCTGGTCCGGTTCGGTTTTCTCTCAACCATCAATGCCGCCCCGGCGGTGTTCTACTTTGCGGGAGTCGTGGTCTGCACCATGCTGGCCGCCACAAGTTTTGATCCGCGCCTTCTCTGGGACGCAACCGCCTCTTCTGATCAACCATCTCGTATATCATGCAACAACCTGAACTGAAAAACAAATCCATTATCTCACCGATCTGGTTTCTTCCCTTTATCGCCCTCTGTATCGGCGGCTGGCTGCTCTACACCTCCTATCGGGATGCCGGTATTGATATTACTATCCACTTTGCCTCCGCCGAAGGCGTCACGGCTGGCAAAACCAAGGTTATGTACAAGGGCATTGCCGTGGGAACAGTAAAAAAAGTCGAGATTGCAGGTGAGCTCAAGGGGGTTAATCTGTATATCGAAATGAATAAAAAAACGCGGCCGGGCCTGGTCAAGGATACAAAGTTCTGGATTGTGAGGCCGGAGATCTCCGCCGGTCGCATTACCGGCCTGGAAACCCTGGTCAGCGGTTCCTATATTGCCGTGAAAAAGGGAACATCAACGACGGAGAGCCGTTTTTTTGAAGGATTGGAGACCCCGCCGCCCCTGGATTCCGATGCGCCGGGCCTGCATATTACCCTTGAAAGCCCAAGCCTCTATTCCCTGCAGCGTGGGTCCCGCGTCTACAGCAAGAATATCAAAATCGGCCTGGTCGAAGATTATACCCTGGAAAAAGACGGGATGATTCGTCTCAAGATCCTGATCAGACCTGAATTTCGTCACCTGATCCATGAAGGCACCCGTTTCTGGAACGCCTCCGGCCTCTCTGTCAGCGGCGACCTGCAGACCGGCCTGACCGTCAACATGGAATCACTTGCCTCGCTTATCTACGGCGGTATATCCTGCGCAACCCCAAAGGCCCTGCAAAACACGCCGACGATACAATCGGGCCAAAAATATCATCTCTTCAAGGATTTTGAAGACGCCCAGTACGGTGTAACCATGACCCTGCAGCTGGCCACCGGTGCCGGAATTGTCGCCGGCAAGACCAAGGTGCTGTATCGCGGTCTTAAGGCCGGGGTGGTCAAGAGCCTTGACATTAACAACGATACCTTTCACACGGTCACCGCCACCCTCCTGCTTGATCCACGGGCAGAAGTCATCCTGCGTAAAAACACACGATTCTGGGTTATTCGTCCCCAGGTCTCCATTGAGGGCATTAAAAATCTGGAAACACTGCTCTCCGGGGCCTACATCACCTTTCAGGTCGGGGACGGGCCGCACCGGGATCATTTCATAGTTGAAGCCAATCCCATGCCCATTCCAACCCTGCGGCCGGGGACTTCTTTCAATCTGCAGGCACGGGACTCCGGTTCCCTGACCATCGGCACACCGGTTTTTTATCGAAAAATCATTGTCGGCGAGATCACGGATATCGTTCTCACCGAGGACGGCAAAAATGTTCGCACCACCATCCTTATCTACAAACCATTTGACCGGCTTGTGGCGGACAACTCAATCTTCTGGAATGTCAGCGGCGTCCAGATAAACGGCAGTTTTTCCAATTTTAAGATCAACCTCTCCTCCATGCGGGCCATGCTGGCCGGCGGAGTGACCTTTGTCACCCCGGCGCGGGGACAAAAGAAGAAACAGCCGTCGGGCAAAACAATACAAAAATTTCACCTTTACGAAAGCTATCATGACGCCGTTCTCCATGAAAGCGCCCTCCAGCCCCGAGGGCTCAACCTGCAAATAGAGGCGGAAAAACCCGTCACCCTCAAGGTGGGCTCGCCGGTGCTGTACAACAACATCAAGATCGGCGAGGTCATGGACCTGACCCTGTCCCGGAAAACACATGGTATCGTCATCGACCTGCTGGTCTTTGAAAAATTTCGCTACCTGGTCAATGGCTCCTCTCGCTTTTATACATCTTCCGGCATAAAGGCCGAGGCCAGTCTGCAGGGAATCACCCTGGAAGCGGCCTCCCTGGAATCAATTTTCAGCGGCGGGATATCCCTGTATAATCCGGGACATACTTCCAAACTCCGCAAGGGCTATATCTTCCATCTTTACCAGGATCTGCAGGCGGCCGGGGATGCAGACGGTCTGCGCCTGACCCTGCACCTGCAATCGGCAAAGTCCATCACCAGGCATACGAAAATCCGCTACCACGGTATTGAAAT
>WGCP01000110.1 GCA_015493715.1 Desulfobulbaceae bacterium | reverse complement strand
GGAACACATGCTCAGATTCACGAACTAAATTATAAAAGATCACTTCCTCTTCGATCCGGTGGTTAATCCCGCCTTGCGGGACTCTACCAACTGAGCTACCGAGGAACACATGCTCAGATTTACGAATTAAATTATAAAGATCACTTCCTCTTCGACCCGGTGGTTAATCCCGCCTTGCGGGACTCTACCAACTGAGCTACCGAGGAACACATGCTCAGATTTACGAATTAAATTATAAAGATCACTTCCTCTTCGATCCGGTGGTTAATCCCGCCTTGCGGGACTCTACCAGCTGAGCTACCGAGGAACACATGCTCAGATTTACGAACTAAATTATAAAAGATCACTTCCTCTTCGACCCGGTGGTTAATCCCGCCTTGCGGGACTCTACCAACTGAGCTACCGAGGAACACATGCTCAGATTTACGAATTAAATTATAAAGATCACTTCCTCTTAGACCCGGTGGTTAATCCCGCCTTGCGGGACTCTACCAGCTGAGCTATCGAGAAACACATGCTCAGATTCACGAATTAAATTATAAAGATCACTTTCCGGAGACAGCCACCGAAGAAATACGCCTGAAACTTTCGTATTTTTCGGTAAAGATGTATTCAGATAACGAGGCAGTTTAATAGCACAGTGCTGTAAAGCCGTCAAGAAAAAGTTCAAAAAATGGTTGCGTTCCCGGGAAAAAACCGGTATCAGGTATGTTTTCCATCCATCCCCTTGTGTCGGGGCGTAGCGCAGCCTGGTTAGCGCGCCTGCCTTGGGAGCAGGAGGTCGCAGGTTCGAATCCTGCCGCCCCGACCATTTTTCCCTGTTTTCCCCCTTCCCGTCGATGTTTTTTGCACTTTTGCGAAAAATTATGGCATAATAAATCGATGATGACCGATGAGAGCTTATTACGTCAGGCCAACCTTTTTTTTCCCGGAGTCGGCGAGAATCCTGAAATATTTACCGCTGCTCTCGAGAGCGGTGATATTATTGTTGATTCGGATAAACTGGTCAATCTGTTACAAAGCTGTCTGCATGATGAGGCCATTATCGAGGTTCAGTTCGATGATTTGACACGCGTTTTTTTCTGTCGGGTGCTTGATCATAAGCCTGAACTGGAAGAGATGGAATCGGACGGCGTTGTCATGCTGGTTGAACCGGAATACACGAAAGCGGAATATCTTACCGAGAAAGACCACCTCGTCATTACGCCTGTGGAGCCCTCCATCGGCAATTTTCTCATCTGTTCAGTGGGGCGTGTCCTTCTTCGTTTGCTCGGGAGTCGCTGCGCCTTTGAATTCTGTTGTTTTTTTGAGGAGAAAATCCGAGTCCGTGGCATGCCGGTTCTTCAATGTTCGTTTCCACTTTTAGCCCGTCAGGTCAAGGGAGCCAGGGCCTATCGGGCCAAAATTCCGAAACATATGGAGCTGACTGTCCACGTGGAGCGACAGGGCAGGCGGGAGGATTTTTCCACCTGTCCCATTGATATCAGTGTTGAAGGCATGATGTTTGTCGATCCATCCGGTAAATATTCCGACCTGCGGGAGGAGGAGAAGATATGGATGGAACTCTATTGGCCCAGGGGACGCAGTTTGAAAGTCAATGCCCGGGTAGCCCATGTCAGTCAGCTGCGGGATAAAACCGGCATTCAGTACTGCTGCGGTATCCAGTTCGACCTGGCCACCAGGGCGCTGGCACGGGATGTTGAGTTGCTGGTCGCCGGGGTGCAGCGTCGTCGCCTGCGGGAGTTATCTGAGATCAGCGATGAATTCGGTGTTGATTTTAAGAGCTGGTAGCCCTGTTCCATAGTCCGTGGGGGCGGTTCGGGTTCCCTTCCGTCAGTTTGTATCCGTTGTTATCCCGTCAATGGATGGCTTGTATTCCTTGAGATAGATTTCCGACAGGGTGAGAAAGGCGGTGACGATAAGTGGCCCGTAAATGATACCGAGGATCCCGAACAGACTCATGCCGCCCAGGATGGCTAACAAAACCAGAAGGGTATGCATCTTTACCTGGCTGGAAACAAATTTTGGTTTTACCAGGTATTCCATGGAAAATGAGAGCAGTCCGTAAAAAACCAGGGTCAATATCGCCTGGCCGGTGTGGCCGTTGATAAAGAGAAAGGCCGAGGTGGGAACGAGTACGGCACCGATGCCGAAGATGGGAAGAAAGGCCAGGACCGCCATGACACTGCCCCAGAGTACCGGTGAATTCAGACCGAGCATGGAAAAGTAGATACCGCCTATAACGCCTTGAAAAAGACCGCTTATGCCGTTTCCAACCAGGATGACTCCTGATATTTCCATAAATTTTTTCATAAGTAGTTTGTCCTGCTCTTCAGGCAGAGGGGACAGTCTGCTTAAGAATTCAATCAGACGGTCGATTTCTATCAGAAGAAAAAAAATCACCATGATCAGGATGCAGAACTGAAGAACAAAGCTCATGATATTGGCGGCCCAGCCGGATGCTTTGCCATAGATAAAAAGACCGGTGCCTTTGCTTAAATCGGAAATCAGGCGGGTAACATCTGTAGGTTCAAAATTTATCCCGAATCCGACGAGTAGCTCTTGTGCCCGTCCGGCCAATGTATTATTCTGCAGGGATTGCTGGAGCTTGAGCAGGAGATTGCTGTCCTTGCTCCAGTGGAAGAGGTTCATTGCTTCCGAAGAAAGGGCGCCGATGCAGAAGGTCAAGGGAACAAAGACAATAATGGTAACAAGAACGCAGGTGATGGATGAGGCCAGCCATGGTGCAACCCATCTGCAGAGCAGCAGGTAGACGGGCCGGAAGATACCGGCCAGCAGAAAGGCAAGAATCAGCAGCTGCCAGAAGGGCCAGAGCAGCCAGCCAAGCAACAGGATAACGATGAGAAAGAGAGCGAGGAAATACTTTGCCTGCAGAGAGTTGAGCATCCTGTCCACCTCGCCTGGAAAGCGCTGTTGATGGGAAGGATGTTTCGGGGGCTGGTTGTCGGATATATTGGTCGGCATGGAGGTCTCTTTGGAAGAAGGTCATCGATGTCTGGGTATTGAGGTCGTTGATTTAATATATTTTTGTACGATTTCGGCATTATACGAAAAAATATCGGCCTCGGGCCCACGCTGACGGCATGGTTCCGGTGGTAAAATTTTTCGTTGCCTTGATCTCGAACGAAAACCCTATTAAATCAGAAGAGTCAGTAATCAATATGAATATAGCATGAAAATACAATGGGGCAAGCAGGTAGAACAATTATGTTGAGCACGGAACTTGAAATAGCGGTGCATAAAGCGCCACAGGAACAGCTGAAAGAAAAACCGGACCAGAACGCCCTTGGTTTTGGTTCTATTTTTACCGATCATATGTTTGTCATGCGCTGGAATCGGGAACAGGGATGGCATGACGCACGGATTCAGCCGTATCAAGATTTTTCCATGGATCCTGCGGCAATGGTTTTTCATTACGGTCAGGCGATTTTTGAAGGCCTGAAGGCCTATTACGGGGACCAGGGGGAAATACTCCTGTTCCGGCCCCGGAGTAATTTTGAACGGATGAATAAGTCTGCCGTCCGCATGTGTATGCCGCGAATCCCGGTCGATCGTATGCTGCAGGCGCTGAAGGCCTTTGTCTATCTGGAGCGTTCCTGGGTCCCCACCGCTCCGGGGGCAACCCTGTATCTGCGGCCGACCATGATAGCCTCGGAACCGGCATTGGGCTTGCGGCCTTCGGACGAATATATCTTTTTTATTCTGGCAAGTCCGGTCGGTGCCTACTATGCGGAAGGGTTTAATCCCGTGAAAATTTATGTGGAAAGTAAGTACGTCCGCGCCGTTCCCGGCGGGGTAGGTGAGGCAAAGACCGCCGGCAACTATGCCGCCAGCGTCAAGGCGCTGACCGAAGCCCAGCGCAATGGATACACGCAGGTGCTCTGGCTGGATGCCCTTGAGCATAAATATATAGAAGAAGTGGGAACATCCAATGCCTTTTTTGTTTTGGATGAGGAGTTAATCACCCCGCCTCTTGCCGGCACTATTTTGCCGGGGGTGACCCGTAATTCCGTTCTGCAGCTGGCCCATGATAGGGGAATTAAAGTCAATGAGCGGAGGATCAGTATTGACGAGGTGGTCAAGGCCGCTGAAGACGGCAGTCTGCAGGAGGTTTTCAGCACCGGTACCGCCGCCGTTATTTCTCCCCTTGGCGAGCTTTTTTATAAAGGAGAACGTATTATCATTAATAATGGGGAAACTGGACCCATCGCCCAACATTTTTTTGATGAGCTGCAGGCCATTCAATTCGGCCGCCGGCAGGATCCCCATGAGTGGATGGTGCGGGTTGCCTGAAAGTTTCTTTTTGTAGTATTTAAATCCCTCCTTTTTTCAACAAGTTGGGCGGAGAATTTTTTTTTCCGCCCTGGCCCTTGATTTTTCGAAAACCATCACTATTGTTTTGCGCAGTTTGGAGATTGAAACTTCGTTTTTGTCCGGCGGTGGTGGCTTGAGCCGGTAGTCGGACACGAACTTTCTTTCCGGCTCAAATAATTTTATTTAACCCAATTAAATTAAAAGGGAGGATTATCCATGAAGATTCGTCCATTGAATGACCGCATACTGGTCAAGAGATTGGAGGAAGAGGAAAAAACCGCAGGTGGAATCATTATACCGGATTCCGCCAAGGAAAAACCGGCCGAGGGTGAAATCATCGCTGTCGGGCCCGGTAAGCTTAATGATGCGGGTGAACGTGTCGCCGTTGATCTGAAGGCAGGCGACCGTGTTCTCTTTTCCAAATACGGTGGCACCGATGTAAAACTGGACGGTGAAGATTATCTGATTATGCGTGAGGATGATATCCTCGGCGTGATTGAGTAACAACGACGGCAAACAGAGCGATAAAGGAGAGTTAATATGTGTGCAAAAGAATTAAAATACGGCGCCAAGGCCCGCGAGGCCATGCTGACCGGTGTAAATACCCTGGCAAATGCTGTGAAGGTGACCCTTGGTCCCAAGGGTCGTAATGTTCTGATTGAAAAATCATTCGGCGCGCCCGTTATCACCAAAGACGGTGTGACCGTTGCCAAAGAGATTGAAATCAAGGACAAGTTTGAGAACATGGGCGCCCAGATGGTCAAAGAGGTTGCCTCCAAGACTTCCGACGTAGCCGGTGACGGGACCACAACCGCTACCGTACTGGCCCAGGCCATTTATACCGAGGGGACCAAGCTGGTCGCATCCGGTTCCAATCCTATGGAAATCAAGCGCGGCATCGATGCATCCGTCGAGGCCATTGTCGCCGAGTTGGCCAATATCTCCAGCCCGACCAAAGAGCAGAAAGAGATTGCCCAGGTCGGAACCATTTCCGCCAACAATGATACCACCATCGGTAACATCATTGCCGAGGCTATGGATAAGGTCGGCAAAGAAGGCGTTATCACCGTGGAAGAGGCCAAATCCATGGAGACTTCCCTGGACGTGGTTGAAGGTATGCAGTTTGATCGCGGTTATCTTTCTCCCTACTTTGTGACTGATGCTGAGCGCATGGAAGTCAACATGGAAGATCCGCTGATTCTCATCAACGAGAAAAAGATCTCCAACATGAAAGACCTGCTGCCCGTACTGGAGTCTGTTGCCAAGATGGGTAAGCCGCTGTTCATCATCGCCGAAGACGTTGACGGCGAGGCCCTGGCAACCTTGGTTGTCAACAAGCTGCGCGGCACCTTGAATGTTGCCGCCGTCAAGGCACCCGGTTTTGGTGATCGCCGCAAGGCAATGCTTGAAGACATCGCCATCCTCACCGGCGGTCAGGTCATCACCGAGGACCTCGGCATTAAGCTTGAGAATGTAACGGTCAATGATCTCGGAACCGCTAAACGAATCGTTGTCGACAAGGACAACACCACCATCGTTGACGGTGCCGGTGACAAAGACAGCCTGGCTGCCCGTGTCAAACAGATCCGCACCCAGATTGATGATTCTACCTCCGATTATGATCGTGAAAAACTGCAGGAACGTCTGGCCAAACTGATCGGCGGCGTTGCCGTCATCAATGTCGGCGCAGCAACCGAGATCGAAATGAAAGAGAAAAAGGCTCGGGTTGAGGATGCGCTCAATGCAACCCGTGCAGCCGTTGAAGAGGGAATTGTTCCCGGTGGCGGCGTTGCCTACATTCGTTGCCTGAAGGTTCTTGAAGGTCTTGATCTTGCGGGTGAGCAGGCCCTGGGTAAGGATATTATCCGTCGCGCCCTGGAAGAACCCGTTCGCCAGATTGCCAGCAACGCGGGCCGTGAAGGTTCCGTCATTGTTGAAAAGGTGAAAGATCTTGAAGGAGCCAACGGATTTAACGCTGCAACTGAAGAGTACGGTGATTTGATCGAGGCCGGTGTTATTGATCCTGCCAAGGTAAGTCGGACCGCTCTACAGAATGCCGCATCCGTATCCGCTATGCTGTTGACTACCGAGTGCATGATTGCCGATGAGCCGGAAGATGAGTCTGCCGCTGCCGGTGGTGGAATGCCTCCGGGCGGTATGGGTGGAATGGGCGGCATGGGTGGAATGGGCGGAATGATGTAAGCCCGTTTGTCCCATATTGAGTTGCTCAAGGCCCTTTTCCCGGAAAATCAGGAAAAGGGCCTTTTTTGCGTCAAGGAAGGAGAAAAGAAAGAGCTGCGGAGTAAATTTGCGCTTTCCTGTTGACAAACGGCAAGAAATTTTGAATATTGGCACGGTTCAAGTGTACCATTTTTCCATCTATTGATGGCTAAAAAACAAATATGGCGATGTAGCTCAGATGGTTAGAGCATACGGCTCATATCCGTAGTGTCCGGGGTTCAATTCCCTGCATCGCCACCAAAATTCAATGATTCTAATCAGTTAGGGTCATTTCGCATAAAATCCATTTCAAGTGTGATACAAATTACAGTCTAACTGTGATACAAATCTCATTTGAAATGGATTTTTTTATGCCCGCTATTCCCACTTACTTGATGTGCAGAAACGGAATTTGGTATTTCAGTTATCGCATTCCAAATTTTCTCCGTAAACGTTATAATATCAAAAAAGTATTTATTCGTAGGTCATTACGCACTCATGATGTCCATGAGGCAGTTTTGCGATCTGAAAAATATTCTTGGTTGATAATGGGCAAGAAAAAGAAAATTACCGAACGAAAAAAAATTTAGATTGTATGATAACGAGATAATTAAACAAATGAGTAACCTTGATGATCTTGAAGCATAGATAGAACTATATGAAGATGCTCTGTTGATTGGTCGACAAATTGTTGCCGAATACGAAAATGTAAACAAAAATGGGACATATGCGGAAAAGACATAGTTTTTGATGTCGTATTCTCAATATGAGTATAATTGCTATAGGTTAGCACTGGATAATATACACAAGGAAACACAAGAAAGAAAAGGGAAGGAACAGGAACAAATCGGAGAAAAAGCAAAATTTTTTGCAAAGAAATTTAACGACAATGTTCACCTTCAGGTATTCCCGGACGGCACTGTTTAGCCGTCTGACAGCATAAAATTTGGCCGCCAAGATGTTGCCGGGCAGAAAATCTGCCTCTTGACGGTAGCATGGCCACGAATACTGCCAAATCTTGGCACAATTACCATTTTTTGAACGGAGTTATCCCGTCGTCCCGGCTGGTTATTTTCAAACCGGGGAGTGATCTTTGACATATCCGATTACCGTTTTATAACGGCAAAGGAACCTGCTTATGCTCCAGGATAGATCGATAAAGGTCCTCCATGGTATTGATGATAAAGCCATGGAAGCGAAAACGAACCTTCTCCCACAAGGACCGTTTACTCTTCCATTTCTTCCACACGGCATTGAACAAAGGACAGCATAGTTGCTGAATCTGATCGACCAGGAACGCCAGCATGACCAGATGAACAAATACTTCGGTCAAATGCTCCTGATAAAGCAACATTTTTTCTGTAATTTAAGAAATCCTTTCGTTGTTAATATGTTGTCATAGCCATCCGGGTCAGTCGAGATCAAGGCCAAGCCGCTTCGCGGTGCTTCGCAGCCTTGACACGACTTCCCAGGATGGCTGAACCTGCAAG
>WGCP01000109.1 GCA_015493715.1 Desulfobulbaceae bacterium | reverse complement strand
TTTGCCTACATGTGGCATTCCCATACGGAAAAAGAACTGACGAATTTTGATATTTTTCCCGGTGGTCTGATGACCATGCTTATTATCGTACCGCAGGGTGCGTCGATTCCTTAACAGTGGAGGTTTCTTTATGAACAGATCACTATCCGCAACAGGTAAATATGGTGGATACCTCCTTGTTCTGCTTCTGCTGTTGACGGCGGGCCCATCTCTAGCGGTCAATCTGGCTGCCGTCGAACGGACGTGGACGCCGCCGGACGGAGGAGCCGCAATCAGGATGTGGGGTTTTGTCGAGGATCCCGGCTCCTGCACTGCGCTCCCGAATTCCTGGCTGCCCGGGCCGATCCAGCAGGGCGTGGTCAACGGGACGCTTTCCATAACGCTTCGCAACTGTCTGAGTGAACCCGTCTCGTTAATTATTCCCGGCCTTGAAACCAACCTGACGCCCCAGACCTTTGTCGATGCCAAAGGCAGGACAAGGGTGCGTGCCTTTACCCATGAGGTGCCAGCCGATAACGGGACAACGGTCGCCACCTATAGCTGGAACAATCTTCGCGCCGGAACCTATCTCTACCAGAGCGGCAGTCATCCGGCCAAACAGGTGCCCATGGGACTCTATGGCGCGGTCACTGTGGGTCGTGATACGGCGGCGGCAAATGATGTTGTGCTTCTATTCAGTGAGATTGATCCGGCCCTGCATGGCGCTGCCGAAGCGGCAAATACCAAAAATTATAAACCCAAATATTATCTGATTAACGGTCAATCGGCGCTGCCGGGATCCGCACCGCCGGTAGTCGGCGGGGGGAGAAATCAGAAAACCCTGCAACTGCGATTTTTAAATGCCGGTCTTATGACCCATGTCCCGACTATCCAGGGACCGTACATGAAGATCATTGCCGAAGACGGCTATCTCTATCCCTTTTCAAGAGAACAGTATTCGGTATTGCTGCCGGCGGGTAAAACCATTGACGCCTTGTGGAGTCCGGATACCCAGGCTTCTTTTGCCCTCTATGACCGTCGTCTGTCCATGACCACCAACGGCACGCCGGGCGGTGGAATGCTGGTGTCCCTGAACGTGGCGAAAAAGTTTCCCTGGATACTCTATGTGCCCCCAATCATTCATGGAGGAGTTGTCGTACCGTGAAAAAAAGAAACGGACATCTTGAAGGGGGTGCATCGGTCGGCCGGATAACCGGGGAGCGGCAGAGCAATATGAATCTGTCTGCTGCGTTGCTGCTGGCACTCCTTGTTGTAATGACCGGTTGTGCCGGGCAGGGAAAATCCGTTGATCAGGCGCGCCTGATGGAAGAAAAATGGGGCATTGAAATAACCCAGCTGCACCTGACCGCCAACGGCTATATGGTTGATTTGCGCTACCGGGTGCTGGATGCGACCAAGGCTAAAGAGTTGTTTGTCCGCAAGAACAAGCCGATGCTTATCGATCAAAAAAGCGGAAAAGTACTGACGGTTCCCAATATGGGTAAAATCGGCCCGTTGCGCAATTCCAACGTGCCGAAGCAGGGGAAAATATACTGGATGTTTTTTAATAATATGTCGGGATTGATTCACTCCGGCAGTACGGTGACCGTCGTCATCGGCGCCTTTCGGGCCGAGGATTTGGTCGTTCGTTGACGGGTGGAAATGTTCCACCAATTGAACAGAAAACAAAAAAACGCGAACAAACACCCTATGAGAAACAGCGCATCTTTCATCATCTTTCTTCTTTCCGGTATGATCTGGCTGGTACCAGGTAGCGTTGCGGCCGGAAATATCAGTTCCGATCTTGCGGCAAGGCTTACCCGGATGCGGACCGATGAAATGGTGGATGTGCTTGTTTATTTTACTGATCAACTGGATGCCAAACAGTTTTCGCTGCCCAAAAAAGAAGTGCTCACGGCCGGAGAAAAACGAATCAGAATCAACAAGGCACTGCGCAGCAAGGCTGTTCAGGCGCAGGCCAACGTGAAACAGCTGTTACTTCGGAATAAGGTTCGGAATATACGGTCCTTCTGGATCGTTAATGGACTGGCGGCAACCGTCCCCGTTGCAGCGATTCAACAAATTGCCTCCCAGCCGGGAGTGGCACGGGTTTCCCTCGACGGCAAGGTAAAACTGCCCAAGACAACGATTGCATCCGCCACCGCCAATGTTGCCTGGAATATTGATTTGACCCTGGCGCCTCAGCTCTGGCAGCAGGGGTATGACGGCAGTGGTATTGTGATCGCCATTGTCGACACCGGCGTTGATATGGAGCACCAGGACCTGCAGGCACGATGGCGTGGAGGGAGCAACAGTTGGTATGATCCCAACGGTGAACACTTAACGCCCTATGATCCTGACGGCCACGGCACCCAGGTTGCGGGCATTCTAGTCGGCGGAGATGTGAGCGGATCCGCCATCGGCATGGCTCCGGGCGCACGCTGGATAGCGGTCAAGATATTTGATGACGCCGGCAATGCCTCCTACTCCGATATCCATCTTGGTTTTCAATGGCTGCTTGATCCGGATAATAATCCCGCAACCGATGATGCTCCCCAGTTGGTCAATAACTCCTGGGGATTAAATGGTCTGGTCGGGCAATGTATAACCGAGTTTCAACCTGATATTCAACTGTTGCAGGCAAGTGGAATTGCCGTAAATTTTTCAGCGGGCAATGGTGGCCCCAATGCGGGCACCAGTATCAGCCCGGCAAACTATCCGGAGAGTTTTGCCGTCGGCGGTATCGATGCCGCATTGCTGATTACGGATTTTTCCAGTCGTGGGCCATCGGCCTGCGGCGGTGCCCTGTATCCGGCCCTGGTCGCCCCGGCGGTGGACATCCGGACGGCGGATCTTACCTTTGGCGGGCTCTTTCCCGACAGCTATGCCACGGTATCCGGTACCAGTTTTGCCGTCCCCCACATCACCGGCGCCATGGCCCTGTTGAAAAATGCCCGGCCCTGGATCACCGCCGCCGATCTCCGGCAGGTTCTGACCCTGTCTGCGGATGATCTGGAAGCGCCGGGATCGGATATTGATTCCGGCTATGGCCTGGTCAATGTGGTGCAGGCACTTAATCTCCTTGATTCGCATACCTGTACGGATGCAAGCGGTCATCATTATTTTAACAGCGAGGGTTGCAATGGCGGCGGCGGGCAGCCCGGTTTTAAGGCAATCGCCCCCATCCTGCACCTGTTGCTCGGCAGGACGATTCCCAACAGGCACGGCGCTGGGATTTTTCTGTCGTCGGTGCCCGGCAATTCTTCGTCTCCCTGGTTAACCCCTACCCATGAGGTATCTTATGAGAGCACTATATAACAAATACACCCTGTTATGGTTTGTCATTACGGTCTTTCTCTTCATGGGCACGGCAACAAGGGCCCTGGCGGCGTATCCGGCAATCAGCGGCGATAATACGCGGGAATGGATCACCAATGTCACGTTCAATACCATAGATAACACGACGGTCGCCGAAACCAATGGCGATACCAATGGTTATGGCGATTACACCGCTGCTTCCACCACCGTTGCCCCTGGTTCCACCTATTTGCTTTCAGTTACCATTAAACCTGATACCGGCGAGAAAATCAGTGTGTTTTTTGACTGGAATCGAAATGAGGTGTTTACCGACCCGGGCGAAGAGGTTGTGGTCACCCCTGCTGTTATCCAAAGCCCGGATCCGGCATATACTGCAACGGTGAACGTCAATGTTCCGGTTACGGCCACCCTGGGAACGACCAGGATGCGGGTGGTACTCAGTTTTCTTAACGCCGACACGGATCCTGTCCAGAGCTCGGGTACGCTGCCCGCTGGTGAGGCGGAAGACTACACGGTTGATGTGAATAACGGCAGCGCCAATCCGGTAATTACCGCCACCAATGGAACCGGCGGAACCATCACTCCTGCGGGAGCTGTTTCCGTAACCAGCGGCAATGATCAGCCGTTTACAATTACTGCAAATACTGGATTTTTTATCGAAAATGTGATAGTAGACGGCAGTTCGGTCGGCGTAGTGACGAGCCATACCTTTACCAATGTTGTGGCCGATCACACTATTCATGTGGTCTTTTCTTCCACGCTTAATCATACGGTTACCGCCACTGCAGGAGCAAATGGTTCCATTACTCCGGCAGGAATGGTGAGGATAGGCGACGGAAGCGACCAGATTTTTTCCATCCAGCCGGCATCCGGTTTCAAGGTGGCTGATGTCCTGGTTGATACTGTAAGCGTCGGTGCGGTTTCATCCCATACCTTTACAAATGTAACCGCAGGTCATGCCATTGCCGCCAGCTTCGCTGCCGACACGGCCTATCCAGCCGTCAGCTCCAGTGATTTCAGCCTGGAATGGATTTCCAATGTGACGTTTGGTGCCATCAACAACAGTTCCAATGCCGAAGGATATGGCGCCTTTCTCGACAAGAATACCATCGTCCAGCAGGGAGGGATATATCCCGTCGCCGTCACCATTCATCCCCAGGCGGCTGAAAATGTCAGTGTGTTTATTGACTGGAACCAGGATGGTGACTTTGCCGATACCGGTGAAGAAACTGTCATTATTACAGGAACCACGCTTGCCGGGCCGCATATTTCATCAATTATCGTCCCTGCCGGGGCAACTCTCGGGGAAACCAGGATGCGGGTTGTTGTCCGCTATTTTGAACCGGCTCTACCAGCTGGCGATCTTGCCGTCATGGACTCAGGTGGGGAGGCCGAGGACTATACCGTTGTGGTTGCCTCGCCGGTGCCCGCCATTGACCCCTCTTTGGGTAATAATTTCACTTTCGGCATCATAGATCCAGCCGATCATACTGCGGTTGCAAGTGGCAGCAACCTGAAGCTGACTATCGATGTCAATGATCCCGTGTATTTTATTGAAGATGTTCTGGTGGACGGCGTGGCCATTGACGGCCCTTTTACACCGCTGCCCTACACGTATACCTTTAGGGGCATCATGGTTACCCACACTATCCGGGCGGATTTCAACAATATTCCCTTTCAAACCATCACCGCCACCGCCGGTCCGGATGGTTCCATTTCCCCCTTTGGCGCCTTGAAGGTACCTGTGGGGGCGAACAAGGTGTTTATGATGACGCCAAATCCCGGTTTTGTGATCAAAGATGTCCAGGTTGATGGCGGATCCGTGGGACCTGTGGAGTCGTACACCTTCACCAATGTTACCGCCGACCATTCGATTACGGCCATGTTCAGTCTTTTTGCCGAAATCACGGTTTCAGCAGGACCCCATGGAGCGATTTCACCTGCCGGTGTCGTCAAAGTAGCGCTTGGCAATTCTCAGGTGTTCATTATTACGCCCGATGCGGGTTATGGGGTAAAAGATGTGCTGGTTGATAACGTTTCGGTTGGTTCCGTAGAATCCTATACCTTTACCAATGTGACCGTCCCGCATCAGATCTCGGCAAGTTTTGAAAAAACATTTTCCTGGCCCATGTTTCTACCGGCAATCGTTAACGCCAACCGAGGGGCGTAACCCTTTAGTGAGATTTTATATTTCTTTCTGTTAACCATCTTGGTAATTTTACATGCGATCTTTTATGAAAAGATTTATCTTTCTGTTGACGGCCACGACCCTGCTCCTTTCCTCTGTCTGCCTCTTGGCGGCGGAACCTGTGAAGCCCGGTCCCAAGGACCGTTGTCCGGTCTGCGGTATGTTTGTTGCTCCTTATGCGGCATGGACTGCTCAGATTGCATTCAATGACGGCTCACGGGTATTTTTTGACGGACCCAAGGATATGTTCAAATTTTTTCTTAAGTTGCCCCTGGAGGGGAAAAATCACAGTAGAAAAACCATTGCCGGGATTTACGTGACCGAATATTATTCGACAAAACCGGCAGCGGCGGATAGTCTGTTGTATGTGGTCGGGAGTGATGTCCTTGGTCCGATGGGGAAAGAGCTGGTCCCTGTAGCAGGCAAGGAAACCGCCCGAACATTTGTCCGTGACCATGGGGGCCGTACCATTCTCACCTTTGACCAGGTTACGGAAAAAATCCTTACCGGACTATGAGACGAACGAATTGTTTCCTTTGCTTTATCACTCTCCTGCTTCTTTTGTCTGTTTCCCTTGTAGGGCATAGTCACTATGAAAAACGGCTATGGCACCAAAAAGAACTTCCGGAAGCGAGACAACTTGTCCATCGCCTTGGCCTGACTGATTTTGCCCTCTGGACCGAGGCGCGATATACCAGAAATCCTGCTCTGGCTGATTTTTTTGCTCCCTTTCAAGATTTTCCGGCGGCCTTTGAGCATTTTCCGTCCGGATCAATCATTACGCCTGCCATGCCGACCGTTGACACCCGGTTTCGTCTTCGTGCTTCAACGGTAAATTCCCCCAGATGATACGGTTGCTGAAGATATTGGAATTTGCGCTTTCCTCTCTCGCCCGCAGAAAATTCAAAAATTTTTCGATTATTGTTGTCTATTCGTTCACCATTGCCGTTCTTGCCTCGGTTCTATTGTTGACCCATTCTTTAAAGAAAATGGCCATGGATGTCCTGGTTGACGGGCCGGACATCGTTGTTCAGCGACTATTGGGGGGCCGCCATGAGCTTATTCCTACAGATTATTCCGGGATTATTGAAAAAATACCAGGAGTGGGCCGGGTACAACCAAGAGTCTGGGGGTATTATTATGACAGCCTTAACCATACAAATTACACCATGCTTGGCATTGGCGAAGAGCGGCAACGATTTGTCATGGTTGATGGAAAGGCACCTGCCGATGATGATCAATGTATGATTGGACAGGGGGTAGCCGGGGCGCAGCATGCGGAGACGGGAATGGATCTCCTGCTGATCGACGGTAAGGGTATCGGTTATTCCTGTGAGATATCAGGCGTGTTTAAGGCGGCATCAGATCTATGGACCAATGATCTTGTTCTTTTTACGAGTGACGCCCTGCGACGTTTTTTTGCCATGCCCGACGGGCTGGCAACAGATATTACAGTGGAGGTTTTCAATGCCCGGGAGGTGCCGCAGGTCGCGCAAAAGATCAAACGGCTGCTGCCCGATACCCGGCCGATAACCATTGATGAAATTCTTCACACCTATGAGTCAATCTTTAACTGGCGAAGCGGTCTGATGTTGACCATCTTCACCTCATCTTTGATTGCCTTTTCCATTCTGGCCTGGGACAAGGCCACGGGCATCAGCGGTGAGGAAAAACAGGAGATCGGTATTCTCAAGGCCATCGGCTGGGACACAGGAGACGTTCTTACCCTGAAATTATGCGAGGGGATGGTCATTTCAGTCACCGCATTTCTTGTCGGGGTATCCATGGCCTATGTCCATGTTTTTCTGTTGGATGCGCCGCTCTTTGTGCCGGTGCTCAAGGGCTGGTCCGTCCTCTTTCCCCGGTTCCATCTTGTGCCCTATATAGACGCCTATCAGATTATTGTTTTGGGTTTTCTGACGATACTTCCCTATATGGCAAGCACTGTTCTTCCCTCCTGGAAAGCAGCGATTACCGATCCTGAAAATGCGATGCGTGGAGTGTAAGGAATGGCAGGGACTATTCAGGTTGAGCGCATCAGCAAGTATTACAATCGGAACAGACCCGATGAGGTCAGGGCACTGTCTGAGGTAGACCTGACAATAGCGGCGGGGGAAGCTTTGGCTGTAAATGGTGCCAGTGGCTGCGGCAAGACGACCCTGCTCGGGCTTGTCGGTTGCATGTCGCGCCCTACCTCCGGCAGCGTCCTGCTGGATGGCCGGGACGTGTCCCGGTTGCCCGAGAGATTTCTTGGCGATATCCGAAGGCGAACCTTTGGGTTTATCTTTCAGCAGCTCAACCTGATAAAGAGCATCAGTGTGTTGGAAAACACCTTGCTGCCCCTCTATCCCGGTAAACTTTCTATGAAAGAGATGAAAATACGGGCTGAAAGAATTCTTGCAAGGTTTGATCTTACTGCCCGGGCCGGGGTAAAAGTTTCACGGCTCTCGGGCGGTGAACAACAGCGGGTTGCCATTGCAAGGGCCCTGATTCATCAGCCGCAGGTTATCATTGCCGATGAGCCGACCGCCCATTTAGATAGTGTCCTCGCTGCAGAATTGCTTGATATTCTTGAAGAGTTGAACCGGGAGGGTAAAACCGTACTCATTGCCACCCATGATCCTTTTGTCTCTAATCACCCGCTGATAAACCGCGTCATCCGCATGCGGGATGGCCGTATCGTTGACTGATCAGGCTCATGATATTGCATCCCGGAATTCTTGCTCTGCTCCTCGGCGCGTTTGTTTCCCTGGTTCTGATTTTTTTTGCCGCTCTTGCCGGGGTGAAAATAATAGTGCACTGGGATCCTTCCTCCTCTTCGGCGGAACAGTTACTCCTTGAACGAACAACCTATTTGATTTCAACCATCGTCGGACTGGTTCTGTGCTTTTCTCTTTTTTCCGGTTTGCTTTTTCTCTATACGACTGATGATATTCATCCCCTCTTTATCGGTGCCATGTGCGCCACCGGCACCCTGAATGCCCACCCGATCGGCTGGAATGTTTTACTGATCAAAGGGATTATTTTTTTTCTGGCCTCGTTGTGGGTGATTTTTAATGCCATTGATCAGCATTGTGAAGATACTCCGCTTGTCAGGAAGAAGTATGCGGCATTATTGATACTTACCCCTCTGCTGGCCATGGACCTGGTGTTGCAGTTCAGGTTTTTTTCAGGATTGCATCCTGAAAGAATTACCTCCTGCTGCGGGTCCCTGTTTGCAACGGGGAGCGGTACGGCCGCAGGTGAGCTAGCTGGACTCCCCCCGGCGACAACCATGGTGGTTTTTTATGCGACCGCATTCATCTGGCTGTGCACGGTTCTTTTTTGTCTGGGCAATCGGGCCGGTTGGCTTCGCCTTCTCCTATTCCTGGAGTCCCTGCTGTTGCTTCCTCTTTCCCTCATCTCCGTCATTTCATTTATCTCTCTTTATGTCTACCAGATGCCCTCCCATCATTGTCCCTTTGACATGATTCAGAAAAATTATTCTTTTATCGGCTATCCGCTCTACATCGGTTTGTTTGTGGGGATTCTCTTTGGACTTGTTCCCGGTATCGGCAGGGTATTGGGGAAAACCACAAGTCTGAAACGGGAAATAGAAAAGCGGGAGAGAAAGTGGCTGCTGTCGGCCTTTGTCTTTTTTTCTCTCTTTCTTGTTCTCTCGAGTTGGCCTATACTGTTTGGTAAGTTTCAGCTTTTTCCCCAGTAAAAGGCCACCTGCAGGTGGAATCCCCGGAGATTGTTATGCATAAATCCATAAAAGATATGGCATCTCTCTATCTTGTTGCTGCTATGGTGTTGTTTTTGTTCAACCTCCCTTCGGCACAGGCAAAACAGCGTTATGTCAGAACCCTGGAAAAATACACCATCCCGGACGTCACTTTAATCAACCAGGACGGGAAGACTATTGCCCTGAAACAATATCTTGACGATACCGATAAAAACGTTGTTCTCGAATTTATTTTTGCCACCTGCACCACCATCTGCCCGATTCTTTCCATCGGCCTGACCAACCTGCAGAAGAAACTGGGCGATGAGGTGGATGGCGCACAACTGGTTTCAATTTCCATAGACCCTGAACACGATACACCCAGAGTGATGAAGGAGTATTTGAAGCGGTATAATGCCGGACCGGGCTGGGATTTTCTGACCGGCAGCCTTGAAGACATCAACCGTACCATGCGCGCCTTTGACGCCTATGTCTCCGATAAAATGGGCCATCGTCCCCTTGTCTTTCTGCATGCACCGAAAGCGGAAACCTGGGTACGCATCGATGGGCTTTTGAGTGGCAGGGAGTTGAAGAAAGAGTACCTGTTGTTGGAAAAAAATAAGGCCCCAGTGAAGTAGTTTAGTTGAAGTTGATTGTTTTAAAGGTGGGGAACAATCCAAGTGGCGGAAGTTTTACCGTCATCGTTCTTTTTCAGGATAAAAGCGCCCTTGGCCAGGTATCGCTGGCCGGGTCCGTAGCTCAGGCGTGGATAGTTGATGGAAAAAATTGCCTTGGCATTGCCGTGGTCAAGGGCATCCATGAGATAGTCGCGATAAAAATGCCTCTTGATGTGCATTAACCCTTTGCCAAGCATCATACAGGCGTAATAGGTTTGTCCCAGAATTCTTTGCCGCTGCAGGGGAATCTTTCTGTTTCGCAGCCAGGGGGTAATTCTGTTGAAGACGGCTTGCCGGTTTTTCGGCAGGATAAAGGGGTGGACCAGTTTGATTTGTGTCCCTGAATGGGCGACAGATAGAGGGGAAATGTCGTCAAGCAGGGAAGAGGAGAGATAGACCCGTCCCTTGATCATTTTTTTCAGCTCAGCAAAAGGCATCCGAGTGATTGCCTGTGTCGGCAGCCAGAGGATGAGGGTATCCGGTGGTGATTCTCTGATTCGGGCCGATAATTTTTCCGGAGAAAATTCTTCCGCAGGTTTCAGCTGCCAGTTTTTTACCGAAATGAGAGAGCTGGCCTTAATGGCGTTTGTAAAAGATTGGGCACCAAATTTACCCTTACTCCCTGCCGCATATACCTGGAGTACGCGCACGGATCTTTTTTGCCGGATAAGATCGGCGGCGATAACCCGGGCCTCAAGGCGCAGGCCTTCGGAGAAATAAAGCGTATAAAAATCATCGGTGCCGATACCGCCGGGCCGGTCGGTATTGGGAAGCAGGCAGGGAATCTCCCTGTTTTCGCAAAAGGAGTGTATCGGCTGCCAGTCTCCCTGGACCATGCCGCCAAGCAGGGCAAAAACCGGTTGTCTGTTGAGGTAATTGTCCATTTGCATGGTCCAGGTGTCCGGCGGACCATGCAGTTCCCAGACATGAAGGACCCATTTGCGATAGGCCCTGAGCCTGTAGGTCTGGTAAAAAGGGCCACGACTGCTTCGTTTCCCTTCATTGCGAGTTTTGGCGTTTTTATCTTTGAAAAAACTGTTCATAATTGCAAGCATTGCCGCTTGGTCGGCCGGATCGATTCCGTCACCGACAACAGTTGCAAAATGAATTTCCCCGTCGGTCAATCCGGGAGAGAATCTACCGGATAGTGTCTTTAAATAAGCAATCAGAGCCGTCATTTCCCGGTCGGGAAGTTCATAGGTCGGCATTTCCGGGGTCAGTGCTGTCCCTTCGGGAGTCTCTCCCTGCCGAATGCATGCCTCGAGCGATTCATCATCATAGGCCGATCTTTCCAGGTACATACTGTCGCGGGGAGCAAACAGGGCCGCCGGATTGATTGCCAGCGTAAACGTCTTGCCCTCGCCTCCTCCCATGCCGCTTCTTCCGTGGCAGTTCAGACAGGTGAACTGGGTGCCGAGTACCTCGATGTCGCCCATGACATGGGCCTGGACGGGCTTACCGTTGGCAAGTATTCCCTGTCGGTAGATTCGGCGCCCCAGAGCGATCATTTCCGGGGAAA
>WGCP01000108.1 GCA_015493715.1 Desulfobulbaceae bacterium | reverse complement strand
GTGGAGCTCTTTGACAGTGATGGACAATCCAGCCAGGACGGCTGCCCTGGCAAGACAAATACACATGGCCCCGGCCACCGGTTCCCGGATGATCAATCCCCAGCCGGAACCGCCGGGTAAGGTCCGGCGCCACCAAGTGCAGATCCACGGCACAGCGGGAAAGGGAAAGGAACATCCCGTCACCAGGGCATCGTTTTCACCTGTGGAAACAGCCCGAAAGATACATATTGCGCCGCCGAAAATCGTACAGCCACGCAACGGGCGGAAATTTCTCTTTACCGGAAAAACTGTCCAGGTGCAGGCGCGGATCAGCTACGCGGGCAAGCAAAAGATCCAGGTTGAGATACAGCGGCAGACAGGCCATGGTTTCAGCGCCATCCAGCCACGGATGAATTTCACCAGCAACCACGCCACAATAACCGCCACGATATCTCTGCATCAAACCGGCAGCTACCGGCTGCGGGTCCGGGCCGGCAGCAATGCCCGCTGGAGCGGCTGGACAACCTTTAACGTGGACACCCTGATGAAAAGCATGCCCTCTCTGCAGCAATACACCCCGGCGCCGGAGCAGAAGACACCGGCAAAAAAACCGGCACTTTCCACCAAACCCGCTATGCAGATGGTTCGCTGACCCCTGCCGCTCCCTTCCTTTCCTTATCCGCCCCCTGGCTGAAAAGCCTTGGGGCGGAACCATTTTCGTTCATTTTCCGCATCGGCTGATGCGAAAACCACGGATGGACACCGATAAACACGGATTTTATTTGTCCGTGTTCATCGGTGGTGTATTATGGACAAGTCAATTCAATGGACCAGATTTTCCCGGAGTCTGCGCTTACCTGGTTTTTTTTAAAAAAAATATGAACCTTTTGCCATCGGCCGGTCACTCACTGTACAGGAGGTCGTGTTTTGTTCCCGTTTACTGTACCCAGGAGGTTCCCATGCGAATACTTCTTTTCACCTTTTCCGTTTTCCTGCTCTTGCAACAGACAGGATTTGCCGATGTCCCCATAAATTATTACGTCAGCTCCGGCGGCATCGATGCCAACAATACCTGCACGAATTCGGCCGTCCCCTGCCGAAGTATACAAACAGCTTTAAAACAAGTGACCCATACCAAATCCTTGGTCAATATTGCGCGTGGCGCCTACACGGAAGGAGATATGGAAATTAAGGCTGGACAGAATGTCACCTTTGTTGGGGGCTGGAACAATGATTTTTCAGAACAGACCTGCAACCCGGCCGGAACGACAATTAGAACCGGAAAACATTATTATGATCTTTTTTGGATAAGCAATCAAGACAATGGTCAACGGGCCGACCTGACAATCAAATGCTTAACCCTGAAAAAATTATCTTCAGGGGACATAACAACTGCGGTGGATATTTATGCCGGCTCAGGAGGTGAATCAAACCTCACGATGGATCATACCCGAATAACCGGGTTTCCGGATTACGCAATAAATACCTATGCGGTCGACAACGGTATAATTTCCACCAAAGTCAACCATACGACTTTTGATCACAATGGAAGCAATAACTATACAATATATATCAGCGCATCCGATGGAGAAAATACGCTTCACATGGATCATGTCTCCATCATTCGCAATGGCACGGCCCAAAATAATTGGCCTACCTTGGTGGTCTATAGTTTTGCAAGCGGGACAATAAACGCCTTTCTCCGCAATACAATTCTTGCCGACAACCAGACGGGTAACGCAAATCCTTTTGACATTGTGGCCCAGAACTCCAGCCATATTTCCCTGACAGCCATAAACGACACCATCACCGATAATTTCAGTAGCCGCTGGAGAGGATATGGAATTGAATCAATGGTCACCAACTCTGCAACGATGAGGATTGACTTGAAAAATACCATCCTTTACGGCAATCACGGCAGCGCACAGGACAAGGAACTATATTTTCAGCAAAGCGAGACAGCTACCCTCACCTTTAGTGCAGACTACAGCATACTCGGCACGCATAATATTCTGGGAAGCGTCAGCTATAGCTCCACCCACGAGATTCACGGCGACCCGCTGCTGAATTCCACCTATCACCTGCAGAAAGGGTCACCTGCCATTGACGCCGGGCTATGCGGTGAATGGATTAAGAATGGATGGTTTTACCTCTATAAACGAATCGCACCCGATGATGATATTGATGGGGATAATCGACCGGGATTCGGAAAAATTTTAGGCTGCGATATCGGCGCCGATGAATTCAAACCCTTCCCCTGGCCCATGTTCCTGCCGGCGATCACCGGGCATCATTAAATCTATGTTGACCGGTCACTCACTCTACAGGAGGTCGTATTTTGTTCCCGTTTACTTTACCCAGGAGGCTCCCCATGCGAATACTTCTTTTCACCTTTTCCATTTTCCTGCTCTTGCAACAGACAGGATTGGCCTATGTTCC
>WGCP01000107.1 GCA_015493715.1 Desulfobulbaceae bacterium | reverse complement strand
GTGGAGCTCTTTGACAGTGATGGACAATCCAGCCAGGACGGCTGCCCTGGCAAGACAAATACACATGGCCCCGGCCACCGGTTCCCGGATGATCAATCCCCAGCCGGAACCGCCGGGTAAGGTCCGGCGCCACCAAGTGCAGATCCACGGCGCAGCAGGAAAGGGAAAGGAACATTCCCTTACCAGGGCATCGTTTTCACCTGCTGCAACAGCCCGGAAGATACATATTGCGCCGCCGAAAATCGAGCAGCCGAGCAACGGGCGGAAATTTCTCCTTACCGGAAAAAGTGTCCAGGTGCAGACCCAGATCAGCTACGCGGGCAACCAAAAGATACAGGTTGAGGTACAGCGGGAAACAAACCATGGTTTCAGCGTCATCCATCCCCGGATGAGTTTCACCAGCAACCGCGCCACAACAACCGCCACGATACCTCTGCATCAGACCGGCAGCTACCGCTTGCGGGTCCGAGCCGGCAGCAGCGCCCGCTGGAGCGGCTGGACAACCTTTAACGTGGACACCCTGATGAAAAGCATGCCCTCTCTGCAGCAATACACCCCGGCGCCGGAGCAGAAGACACCGGCAAAAAAACCGGCGCTTTCCACCAAACCCGCTATGCAGATGGTTCGCTGACCCCTGCCGCTCCCTTCCTTTCCTTATCCGCCCCCTGGCTGAAAAGCCTTGGGGCGGAACCATTTTCGTTCATTTTCCGCATCGGTTGATGCGAGAACCACGGATGGACACCGATAAACACGGATTTTATTTGTCCGTGTTCATCGGTGGTGTATTATGGACAAGTCAATTCAATGGACCAGATTTTCCCGGAGTCTGCGCTTACCTGGTTTTTTTTAAAAAAAATATGAACCTTTTGCCGTCGGCCGGTCACTCACTGTACAGGAGGTCGTGTTTTGTTCCCGTTTACTGTACCCAGGAGGTCCCCATGCGAATACTTCTTTTCACCTTTTCCGTTTTCCTGCTCTTGCAACAGACAGGATTTGCCGATGTCCCCATAAATTATTACGTCAGCCCCGGCGGCGTCGATGCCAACAATACCTGCACGAATTCTGGTACTCCCTGCCATAGTATAAAAAAAGTTTTAAAACAAGTGACCCATACCAAATCCTTTATCAATATTGCCCGTGGCGCCTACACCGAAGCAGGTATGGAAATTCTGCCGGGACAAAATGTCACCTTTGTTGGGGGATGGGTCAGGAATTTGTAAGCGCTACATTAAGCACACTGCACAATACCCGACGCGGCCAGTTGTTCCGGTGTAATATTCCAGGGCAGCAGAACCTCGTAATCTTCCAGGGTGGCAGCCAGCGGTAACCGATCAAAGATATACCGCAGGTAGGCCCAAGGCTCCAGCTGATTGGCTTTGGCAGTTTCAATCAGGCTGTACAGCAGTGCGCTGGCCTCGGCACCCTCCGGAGTACCGGAGAACAGCCAGTTCTTCCGGCCAACCACAAAGGGACGAATACTGTTTTCCGCCATGTTGTTGTCAATGGAGAGATGGCCGTCTTCAATATATCCGATAAGCCGGTGCCACTGGTTCAGGGTATAGGTCACGGCTCTCCCTAATAATCCCTTGGGCGGGGTCTGTTGTTTTTTCTTCTTGAGCCATTTCTTGAAATCATCCAGAATTGGTTGAGACTCTGCCTGGCGGATCTCGTAAATCTGTTCTATGGAATATTCTCCTTTCCTGATCTTTTTTTCAATCGCGTACAGCTTGCGGATGTAGCTCAAGGCCTTATCAGCGGCTCCTGGTTTGCGATTTTTACCAAGGGCTTTGGTGACATCGGTAAACTTGCGCCGGGCATGGGCCCAGCAGCCGATATGACGGATTGCCTTTCTGGTATCGAGAAAGTCATAACCCACATAGCCATCCGTCTGCACGGTTCCTTCAAAATCACGCAGGAATGCATTGGCCACGTCACCGGACCTTGTTGGGTAATATTGATAAATCAGAATAGGCCGATCAGGATCTCCCCGTCGAAAAACCCACATGTAGGATTTGCTGGTCGGGCTTCGACCCGGTTCGTTCAGTACCTGGAGGGTGGTTTCATCGGCCTGAATGTACATTCCGGCCAGAACCTCCTCTTCCAGCAGGTTTAGAAGGGGTTGACAGGCCTCAGCGGCCTGCATGGCCCATCGGCACATGGACGTTCTTGACACATCCACCCCCAGGCGGATAAGTTGTTTTTCCTGCCGATAAAAGGGAAGATGATCGATAAACTTCCCGGTCAGGATATGTGCCAACAGGCTTGGGGAGACTATGGATTTCGGAACAATCTGGGGCGGTACAGGAGCAATCTTGACCGTAGGGCCGTCATCACCCACGCCTTCGCACTCAGGACAGGCATACTTGGGACGAATATGACGGATTACCTGGATTTTTGCAGGGATGATGTCCAGCTGCTCCGAGGTTACCTCGCCTATTTTTTTGAGCTCACAACCGCAAGCGCAGGTCTTGTCTTTCTCATTGATGTCATGGATAACTTCTACCCGGGGAAGGTCGTCAGGCAGGGGTTTTCTGCCACCTTTCTTCCGGGTATGCCCAGGGACATGGATCTCTTCTACAGCTTCATCCTCAAGCCCCTCGGGTTCCGGCATGTCAAACAGGGGGAGAGGTTGAGGGCCGTCCACGGGGATGACTTTTTCACTCTTGCGGCCATAGAGCTGGGCACGCAAAAGCCGGATCTGCTCGAGGAGTATGGAGGTTTCCTTGTCAAAATGACGTTGGAAATCGACCAGCATCTGCTTGAGAGCAGTTGGATCATCCGGTAATTTTGCGGCAGTTGAAATCATGCATAAAATATACCATAATGCATTGAAATTGCAAGTTAAAAAGAAAAAGAAACAGTTTTTTTTATGCCGCTATTTCGTAGTGAAGTTCCTTATGGGCTGTCTGCTGATCCAGACTGAGTCCGACCAGCAGCCAGGCAAGTTCATAGCCCTGCACAGTAAGTACATCCTCCGGGGTATCGGGCCATCGGAACCGATCCTTTTCCAGTCGTTTCTGCCAGAGGCAGAATCCATTACGATCCCAGTAAAGGATTTTGACCATATCCCGTTTCCGGTTGCAGAATGCGAAGAGACTGCCGGAGAATGGATTGAGTTCCAACTGGTCGCTCACCAGCAGGGACAGTCCGTTGATGGCCTTGCGCATATCGGTAACACCCGGGGCGATGTAGACCTGCACAGGAGCTGGTGGATAAAACATTACCGTTTCTCCAGCACCGAGAGTACCCGTTGCAGGGCCATCGGCGAGAACTGTTCGGTTACCTCTATGGCAACAGTGTTGTGCAAGATGATTTTCACCCCGGCCCCCCGGTTGCCCATGGACAGATCGAGTATCTTTTCAGCCGGAATCGGCACCAGGGCTGTGGATGAAGGAGAAGATCTGCCCAGTTTCTTCTGCCAGTACGTCAGGGCATGGTAGGAAAGGTTCTGCTGTCGGCAGTATTCTGCACGGCTCAGGCCGCTCTCCTGTTGCGCCCTGACATGTCCCTGCCAGTAATGACGGGAATGATTTATCCTGTTCTTGTGCTGTGTTGCCATGGCGGCCTCCCAGGTTGTCGTTTGTGGATGACGGGATCATGACATATCTGGGAGGCCGAAAAAAGATGCCGTTTATGTGGCGCTTACAGGAATTTTTCAGAACAGACCTGCAACCCGGCCGGAACGACAATTATTGCAGGGAACAAAGAGAATATTGATGAGCTTTTTTGGATAAACAATCAGGACAACGGTCAACGGGCCGACCTGACAATCAAATGCTTAAGCCTGAAAAAATTATCTTCAGGTGACATAAAATCTGCGGTGGATATTTATGCCGGCTCAGGAGGTGAATCAAACCTCACGATGGATCATACTTGGATAACCGGGTTCCCGGATTACGCTATATATACCTATGCTTTCAACAATGGAAAAATCTCCACGGTTATCAACCATGCAACTATCAATCACAACGGGAGCAAATATGACACTATGTATATCGGCGCATCCGATGGAGAGAATACACTCCACATGGACCATGTCGCCATCATCCAGAATGGCACGGCCCAAAATAATCGACACATTTTGGCGATTAATAGTTTTTCAAGCGGGACAATAAACGCCTTTCTTAACAATACGATTCTTGCCGACAACCAGACGGGACACGAAAGTCCTTTTCAGATTGAGTCCCAAGGCACCAGCCATATTTCCCTGACATCCAAAAACAACACCATCACTGATAATCTCAGTAGCAGCATGAGTGGATATGGATTTTCGGCATTGGCGTTTGAGAAGTCTCATCTTATGCTTACTTTCAAGAATACCATCCTCTACGGCAACCACGGCAGCGCACAAGACGAGGAACTATATTTTCAGCAAAGCGAGACAGCTACCCTCACCTTTAGTGCAGACTACAGCATACTCGGCACGCATAATATTCTGGGGAGCGTCAGCTATAGCTCCACCCACGAGATTCACGGCGACCCGCTGCTGAATTCCACCTATCACCTGCAGAAAGGGTCACCTGCCATTGACGCCGGGCTATGCGGTGAATGGATTAATAATGGATGGTTTTACCTCTATAAACGAATCGCCCCCGATGATGATATCGATGGGGATAATCGACCGGGATTCGGAAAAATTTTCGGCTGCGATATCGGCGCCGATGAATTCAAACCCTTCCCCTGGCCCATGTTCCTGCCGGCGATCACCGGGCATCATTAAATCTATGTTGGCCGGTCACTCACTCTACAGGAGGTCGTATTTTGTTCCCGTTTACTTTACCCAGGAGGCTCCCC
>WGCP01000106.1 GCA_015493715.1 Desulfobulbaceae bacterium | reverse complement strand
GATATGGATATTGCCCAATTGATGCAGATCACCATTACCTCGGTGTCTAAAAGACCGCAGAGTCTTTCCGATTCCGCCGCTGCAGTTTTTGTCATTACCGCAGATGATATTCACAAAATGGGTGTTACCTCTATTCCGGAGGCGCTACGTCTCGCGCCCGGCCTGCAGGTCGCGCGCGTTGACGCCAACCAGTGGGCCATTACCTCCCGTGGGTTTTCCGGAACCTTTGCCAACAAGCTGCTGGTTATGATTGATGGCCGTAGTGTCTATTCACCGGCCTTTTCCGGCGTTTATTGGGACATGCAGGATACCATGCTTGAGGATATTGACCGGATCGAGGTTATCCGGGGGCCGGGAGCCACTATATGGGGCGCCAATGCGGTCAACGGGGTTATTAATATTATTACCAAAAAAGCCGAGGATACCCCGGGCGGTCTTGTTACTGTTGGAGGAGGCAACGAAGAACCGTTTACCGGAGGGGTGCGCTACGGCGCGAAACTTGGCGATGCCGCCTACGGTCGCGCCTATTTTAAGTATCATCGATGGAATTCATTTACCTTGCATGCGGATGGTGATGATGCCGATGATGACTGGGACAGCCTGCGCACGGGTTTTCGAATGGATGGGGGCAGGGAAACAATGAGTTCCTGGACCCTGCAGGGCGATCTCTATCATAATAATGAAAAGCAGATTGTTTTTCCCTACTGGCTGCCGACGTTTCCTTATCGTCTGGAAAAACAGGACAGCTTTGACGCTGCCGGGGGAAATATTCTGGGTCGCTGGCGGCAAAAACTCTCAAAGACGGATTCATGGACGTTTCAGGCCTATTACGACTACACCAATCGTGATGAACTGATCATGGACCAAACCCATCAGACGGTTGATATTGATTTCCAATACCGGGGCCGGTTCGGCGGTCGCCATGATCTGATGATGGGCCTTGGTTATCGGTTGGTAGACGCTGATTTCGACAATAGTTTTCAGGTCGCAGTGATTCCGTCCCATCGTACGGACAATCTGTATAGCGGTTTTATCCAGGATGAAATTGCCCTTGTCGGTGACCGGCTTCGGTTAACGCTGGGTGTCAAGTGGGAGCACAATGATTTTACCGGCAATGAAATTCAACCCTCCGGGCGCCTGCTCTGGAAGGTCAATGCGCAGCATACTCTGTGGGCCGCTGTTTCCAGGGCCGTGCGCACACCTTCGGAGTTTGAGGAAAGCGGCAGAATAACCGCTGCCGTTGATCCGACTGCTCCACCGTTTCCCAGATTGTATACCCTAAAGGGTAATGATCATTTTGATTCGGAAAAACTGATCGCCTACGAAGCCGGCTACCGTTGGCTGCCCGGAGATGATTTTTCCCTGGACCTGGCCTTGTATTATAATGATTATGACAGGTTGCTGACAGCCGATCCGCTCTCACAACAGACATTTAACGAATTGTTTTTGCAAAATAAACTTTATGGGTTCACCTATGGGGTTGAACTGGCGGCTGATTGGCGGCCCATACAAGAGGTGCAGTGCAAGCTGGCCTATACCTATATCGGATTTGATCTGAAACTTGATAGCGATAATATGCATTCGGACCTGGCGGACATAGTTGAGGAAACCAGCCCCCGGCATCAGGTTTCCCTGCTCACCACATATACGCTCACCAGGGGGCTTCAGCTTAACCTCTGGGGCAGGTATGTGGGAGAGCTGAAAAGCTCAAAAAATATCTTTGCCCGGGGCACGGTTCATGCCGACGATTACCTGGAAATGGATGTCAACCTGTCCTGGCAGGCAATGGATAATCTGGAACTGATGCTGACCGGACGAAATCTGCTCAATTCCAGTCACCTTGAATATGTGTCTGAATTCTCTACTCCGCCGATAGAAGTCGGACGCGGTTTTTATGGAAAATTGACCTATCATTTTTAGATGAATACTCGCCGGTGAATATCGGTGTTTTTCTATGAGACAACAGAACCTTATCATATTTTTTCTGCTTGTTCCGTTCGTGATTGGTATAGGAACTTTCCGGGCATCTGCAGGTAATCTGCAACCAGCCGCACAGGTGGAGTATAAAATCAAGGCAGCTTTTCTGCTCAACTTTGCTAAGTTCATAACATGGCCGCAAAAATCGTCTCCGGAAGAGGATCAATCATTTACCATGTGTGTTCTTGGAGAAGATCCTTTTGGTCCGACTCTTGCCGGCATTGAGGCACGGTCCGTGCGGGGAGAAAAGATCAAGCTGCGCTATATCGGCGACACCGGACAGGCCACGGGTTGCCGGTTGCTCTTTGTCAGCCGGTCGGAGAAGGAGCTGCTTGGCGATATCCTGGCGGCCCTGCAGGGAAAGGGGATCGTTACAGTCAGTGATATACAGGGCTTTGCCGCTCGTGGCGGCAGTATTGAATTTGTTACCAGAGGCAACAGGCTTTCTTTTATAATCAACCTTGCCCAGGCAAATAAACAGGGGGTCCATATGAATGCTTCCCTGCTCAATCTGGCGACCAGGGTTATACGGTAAGGCAATGAAAAACCGGTTTCAACAACTGCCGATCAGGCATAAACTTAACACCATTATTCTGTTGGCCTGCAGCGTGGCCCTGTTGTTGACCACTGCCGTTTATTTTATCAGTCAGTGGTATCTTATTCGTCAACAGTTGCAGGAAGAACTGCATACCCTCTCCAGTGTAATCGCGGAAAACAGTCGGGCCGGCCTTGTCTTCCAGGACAATGCCGCTCTCAACACCATCCTTGCCTCTCTTACCAGCAAGCCATCCATCCTTGTCGCCCGTATTTATTCGGCGAGCGGTGAGCCGGTTGCCGAATATGGAAAAAACGACACAACCGACAAGAAACCGTTCGTTGCCGCACCCGATGTGGCGCGACCTCTTTTTACCTGGACGGATACGTATGTTGATGTGGCGCGACCCATTGTCCTTGATGGAGAACGGATAGGTTCGTTAATGATCCGCCTGAGTCTACGCAAAACGCATCACGATCTGTTGATGATAGGTCTTGTTATGGCGGCAATCATGCTGTTTGGCCTAATGACCGCCATGCTGTTGTCCAGCCGTCT
>WGCP01000105.1 GCA_015493715.1 Desulfobulbaceae bacterium | reverse complement strand
CCAGTGGCCCTGAGATTGAGATTGCAGGCGAAAAATTCGCCGGTGTCGAGAGTGATGCAGGAGAACATGAGATGAATGAAAAAGAACGCCTTATGGCGTTGGAATCCATGAAGTTGGGACTTGATGCCTTGAAAAAGGCCTATGGACTGAACGATGACCAGTTTGAAGCCCTGATGAAATTTGCCGGAGCAGAAGCGATTTTACAAAAGGAGCCGCCCTCCGGTTCCGGCGGTACTGCTTCAGGTTCCGGAACACCTGAGCCGGTCGCTGTTGATAAGACGGTTACGGCGACGGTAACACCTGATGGTTCCGTCACTCAACAGGAGCAAGAGGCCCAAGCCAAAGAAACTGTAGCTGCCAAGGCAAAGGCGGAGGCTCAGGGCAAAGCCAAAGAAGAAGCTGCTGCCAAGGCAAATGCTGAGGCCAAAGCCAAAGCGGAAGAAGAGGCTAAAGCAAAAGAAGCGGCTGAGGCGAAGGCTAAGGCGAAGGCTAAGGCTAAGGCGAAGGCTAAGGCGGAAGCAAAGGCCAAAGCAGAGGCCAAAGCAGAGGCCAAAGCAGAGGCGGAGGCCAAGGCCAAGGCCAAGCAGGCGGCAGAGGCCAAGGCAAGGGCTGAAGAAGAGGCCAAGACAAAGGCTGTCGAGAAGGAAAAAAAGGAGGCTGAGGACAAGGAAAGTCAGGCCGAGCCTGTTGCGCAGCCGATACCTGGTGGACTTGAAGTGCCCAGGTTAAAGGCCGAAGACACTCCCTTTGCCGAACGTGCCACCAAGGTTCCGCCGACGTCCTTTAAGCAGAATTATTCCGGAGTAATCAGAGAGGTTGTTCTTGGTAACGGCGATACCGCAGTTACCGTTGGCGGTTCCGAGGTTCTGCCCTTTCATCTTTTTGAGGGGAATCAACCTCATAAGCCGCTTATTGCCATGGAAGTGCAGGATATCGTCCCTGACAACTGGCCGGCTACTCTGACCAGGTATTTTGATGATGTCATGGGCAATCCCGTTGCCTGGGCCCAAAAATGCGTCAACGAGTACAAGGCCGATGCCCTCAATATTTATCTGATCGGCACGGATCCCAATGGAGAAAGCAGGCCCTCGGCCGATGCCGCCAAAGACGCTGCTGCAATTATTGATGCCGTTGATGTCCCAATCATCGTCTGGGGTTGCGGCAATAACGAGAAGGATACGGAAACCCTGCGAGATGTCACCTCGCTTATCGGCGATAAAAAGGTCTGTCTTGCTCCGCTGGAAGATGCCAATTACAGGGCTATCGGTGCAACGGCCATGGCCTTTGGGCACCCGATGGTGGCCGCTTCGCCAATTGATGTCAACCTGGCAAAACAACTTAATATTCTGCTGGAAAATCTGGGAGTTTCTCTTGACACCGTGCTCATGGATCCTTCCATAGGTGCGCTTGGCTACGGCATTGAGTATACCTATTCGGTAATGGAGCGTATTCGTATAGCCGCCCTGACCCAGAAGGATGAAAAATTGCAGGTTCCCATTATCTGCAACCTTGGTCGTGAGGTATGGAAAACCAAGGAAGTCGGGCTGGCAAGTGATGATCTACTTGGAGATCAGGAACGTCGCGGCATTATGATGGAGGCCATGACCGCCTCCTGTATGATGATGGCCGGTGGTGAAGTGCTGATCATGCGGCATCCCAAGGCCATCAGTATGACCAAGTCCCTTATCGACGGCTTGATTGGTTAACCACTGTTTCCGTAGAGACAGGCTTATGTCCGGTAAGCATAAAGAATAAACAATATTCAGGAGTTATATCAATGTCGAAGATTATCTGTTCTGCAGCGATTCGTGGCGCCAAGAACATTATTGACATGGCCGAGGAGACTTATGAAGAGGCTTTGGTCAAGTTTGGGCCGGAGCAGGAAGTTGCCTTCCCCAATACTGCCTACTTTCTGCCTATTATTTATTCGATGCTTGGCGCCAAAGTCGAAAAACTCGGCGACATGAAAGAAATCTTTCAGGAATGCCGAAGTCTTCTTCCGGCTGTGGTAACCGAGGATATCTGGCTTCCCTATCTCGCTCCGGCACTGGATGCGGGCATGGCAACATTTTTTGCCGAGGAAATGTATGAGGCCATACGATACCTCAATGAGCCTGATTTTTACACCAAGACAGAGGACCCGACGGATAATAATCTCTTTCTTGGCGCTGCCGATGATGTCATCTTCCGGAAACGGGGTGTTGAATTCGTCGACGGCACCGCCCCGGGATTCGCCGCCATCATGGGGACGCCGACCGATAAGGAGGTTGCCTCGAAGATTGCTCTGGAGCTGCAGGAAAAAAATCTCTATATTTTCATGCATGATCAGAGTGAAGGAAAAAATATGGCCGAACTTCTGATCGACAATGATGTTCAGGTCGGCTGGGGTACCCGGCTCGTCCCCTTTGGTAAATCTTATACTTCCGCTGTTTTTGCCATAGGATTTGCCTGCCGTGTCGCCCTGGCATTCGGCGGTATCAAGCCTGGTGATTACAGGGGAAATCTTCACTACAACAAGGACCGTACCTTTGCCTTTGTCATGGCGTTCGGGCCGGTTTCCGACGAATGGTATGCCAATGCCGCCGGTGCTATCAACTGGGGCTTTCCGACTATCTCAGATTACGATATCCCCGAAATCCTACCGACTGGTATCTGTACCTACGAACACGTGGTTTCCAATGTTTCTCATGATGAAATCGTCCAGAAGGCCATTGAGGTGCGCGGCCTGAAGGTCAGTGTGACTAAAATTGATATTCCCATGGCCTTTGGTCCCGCCTTTGAAGGTGAGCGTATCCGTAAAGATGATCTGTACATGGAATGCGGCGGCGGCAGGACAACCGGTGTCGAGGTACTCATTTCCAAGGAAATGGATGAAGTTGAAGACGGTCTGGTTATCATGGAGGGACCGGATATTGCCGATATTGAAGAGGGCCAGAACCTACCGATCGGTATCTTGGTTGAAGTCGCAGGCCGTGAGATGCAATCGGATTTTGAACCTATCCTTGAGCGCCAGTTCCATCATCTGATGAACTATATTCAAGGCATTATGCATATCGGCCAGCGTAATATCATGTGGATCCGGATCGGTAAGGGAGCCGTTGAAAAGGGTTTTTCCTTCAAGCATCTCGGCGTTGTTCTCCACGGTAAGCTGCATCAGGAATTCGGCGCTATTTTAGACAAGGTCCAGGTCAAAATCTATACGATTCAGGAAAAGGTCGAAGAGGTCATGGATCTGGCCAAAAGTGTTTATGCCGAGCGTGACCTTCGTCTGGGCTCCATGACCGATGAAACCGAAGAGGTATTTTATTCCTGTACCCTGTGTCAATCTTTTGCACCGAGCCATGTCTGCGTCATCACACCGGAGCGAATCGGCATGTGCGGCGCTTATAACTGGCTTGACGGCAAGGCATCCTATCAGATCAATCCTACCGGGCCCAATCAACCCATTGAAAAGGGTGAATGCACGGATGAGGCCAATGGCTATTACACCGGTATAAATGAATTTGTTTCCCAGGCCTCCCGTGGAGCAGTGACAGAGGTGAGCTGTTATTCGCTGATGAATAATCCGATGACCGCCTGTGGCTGCTTTGAAGCCATTGCCGCTATGTTACCGCAGTGCAACGGCATTATGGTGGTGAACCGTGATTTCCGTGGAATGACACCATCAGGAATGAAGTTTACCACCCTTGCCGGTATGGCCGGAGGTGGTATGCAGACACCCGGCTTTATGGGAGTCTCCAAGCATTACATGACCAGTCGCAAATTATTTATGGCTGAAGGTGGACTCAAGCGTGTCGTCTGGCTGCCCAAAATGCTCAAAGAAGAGATTGGTGAAAAATTGCGCCAGAGATGTGAAGAGATCGGTATGCCGGAACTCTTTGATATGATAGCAACCGAGGAGCAGGGGACCACGGAAGAAGAGATTCTGATTTTTCTCAAGGAAAAAGGTCATCCCGCCCTGGAAATGGATACGGCTATCGGTTGATTCCGTCCCGGAGATAGATCTCGGTTCAAGGAGCACCCTGCCGGAGTGGATGAGCAAATCCGTTCCGCCGGTCTTTGTCAAAAGATCTATTGCCTATCTAAACGAGCAGTGAGGCCGGATTAGAACGGTCTGCCACCATAGGAAGACTACTTCACTGTTAAACGGACCTATGTTCAGACAGGGTGTGGTTTTATTGGTTCTGGTAATATGTAGAATTAAAAAAATGTTATGAGTTGCCGGCCCGGGATGATTCCGACCGGTTTTTGCGATACGCGTAAGGAGGAAAGAGACAATGGCGTTAACCGGTATACAGATTCTCAAGATGCTGCCCAAAAAGAATTGCGGCGAATGCGGCATCCCCACCTGTCTGGCCTTTGCCATGAAAGTTGCAGCCGGCCAGGCCGAGATCGAAACATGTCCTTATGTCAGTGAAGAGGCCAAGGCGACTATCGGAGAGGCATCCGCACCACCGATTCGCACAATTTCAATCGGTTCCGGTGACGCAAAATTCGTATCCGGCGGAGAGACCTGTCTTTTCCGGCATGAAAAACGATTTGAACATGCTACTGGTATTGCCATCCTGATGAAGGCCGATGAGGATGAAGCCTCCATTGACGGAAAGATTGTGCGTTTTAACGCCATGGAGTATGAGCGGGTTGGGGTGTATATGCGGGCCAATCTTGTGGCGCTGCAGGACACCGGGGACGGTGCGGCTTTTACCGCTTTGACGGAAAAGGTTATCGCAAAGCTCCCCAAGGCCGCTGTTATTCTGATGTCTGAAAATACGGAAAATCTGAAGGAGGCCGCTGCTGCCTGTGGTGACCGTACACCGCTTCTCTATGGAGCGACTGGTGATAATTTAGATGCCTTTGCCGCCCTTGGCAAGGAGATCAATGCTCCCGTCGGCGTCAAGGGAAGCAATCTTGACGATCTGGTCGAACTGGCCACCAAACTGGTCGATGCAGGTGTTAAGGAAATGGTGATAGATACCGGCGCCCGGACTATGCGCGGCTGTTTTGAGGACAATATCGTCGCCCGTCGTTCTGCAATCAAGGAAAAGTTCAAGCCGCTTGGTTTCCCGACCATAACCTTTCCCTGTGAAATGACCGATGATTTGATGATGGAGGCCATGATCTCCTCCGTCCTGATGGCAAAATATGCTGGGATTGTTGTTCTCTCCGATATCCAGGGTGATGTACTCTTTCCACTGCTGCTTGAACAGCTTAATCTCTATACCGATCCGCAGCGACCTATGGTTGTTCAGGAGGACATTTATCCCATCAGCGGGCCTGATGAAAATTCACCGGTCCTTATTACCTGCAATTTCTCCCTGACCTATTTTATCGTTTCCGGTGAAATTGAAGGATCCAAGGTACCTTCGTGGTTGCTCATCAAAGATACCGAGGGTCTCTCGGTATTGACCGCCTGGGCTGCCGGTAAGTTCGGCGCCGATCTCATCGCCGCCTTTGTCAACAAATCCGGTATTTGTGACAAGGTAAAGCATCGTGAATTGATCATTCCCGGTTATCTGGCCACTATTAAAGGTGAGCTTGAAGAAGAATTGCCCGACTGGACGATTATAATTGGACCCAGAGAGGCCGGGCATTTGCCTGCATTTCTTAAGGAATGGAAACCTACCGCTTGAAAATGTAATTGTTCACCAGGGGCAGTGTTGTGGGATCAGTCCCAGGGCCGTACTGGTTTATCGGTGCTCCGGATTAGTTGAAGCAAGACGCTGAATCTATAGTCCGCCTCTATGAGGGTGCTGATCGGACGAAGGCGAGGCACCGGTAAACTTGTGCTTGGCAACAGGGTCGCCATACCACGGATGAAAAACGTATTTGACTGAGTTTTTTTTTGAGGCTAATACCCCGTCCCTTGGTGCGTAAAACAATGTTGATACACCGCAGCTTGCTGCGGATATCGTTCATTTTTATTCTTTTATAGACATATTTTAATGGCCACAGTTACCGTTACCATAGACGAGAATGAAATCATTGCCGAGAAGGGGTTAACCATCCTGGAAGTGGCGAAGCGATCCGGGATCTCCATTCCGACTCTTTGCTGGATTAAAGGAACTGTTGCCGATAAACCATGCGAAATCTGTGTGGTTCAAATCGTTGATTATGAAAAATTTGGTATACGTTCCAGTCTGGCTACGGAAGGGATTTTTCGCGCCTGCGTTACTCCTGCCCAGGATGGTATGGAAATTAATACCAATTCCAATGATGTCATTGCCCACCGACAGGAACGGCTCGCTATTTTCTCCCAGACCCATTTTGGTGATTGCAAGGCTCCGTGCAACCTGACCTGCCCAGGCCAGATAAATGTTCAAGGGTATATCGCTCATGTTGCCAAGGGAGAGTATGAGGAGGCCCTGCGTCTCATTATGGAGCGCAACCCTGTCCCCTTTTCCGTGGGCCGGGTCTGTCCCAGGTTCTGTGAAACCCGCTGTCGCCGGATTCTCGTTGATGAGCCTGTCTCCATCAACCATCTGAAACGTTTTGTTGCCGACTGGTGTATGGCCAACAAAATTGATCTCGGCATTCCCAAGGAAAAACCCACCGGTAAACGGGTTGCCGTTATCGGCGGTGGCCCGGCCGGTTTGACGGCCGCTTTTTTTCTTACCCGCAAGGGTCATGATGTAACGATCTTTGAAGCTGAGCCGCAGTTGGGAGGCGCTTTGCGTTATGGCTTTCCCGAATATAAAATTCCCAAGGATGTGCTGAATTATGAGATTAATACCATCCTCCGGATGGGTATAAATATACGGCTTAGTCAGCGCTGGGGCAGGGACTTTACCCTCCAGGAATTACAGGACATGGGATTTGATGCGACCTTTATCGCCATTGGGGCCGGTATCGATCAGCCTATGCATGTCCCCTGTACCGACCGTGAACATGTTTTCAGCTCTACCAGTTTTCTGCGCATGGTCAATGATGGTAAAAAACTGGACTTGGGCAAAAGTGCGGCTGTTATCGGCGGCAATAACATTGCCATGGAAGTGGCACGCAGTCTGCGCCGTCTCGGTATGGAGCAGGTCACTGTTATTTATCCCCGGGCGCGGATAGAAATGCCCGCTCATCAGCGCAATATCCGTGAGGCCGAAAAGGAGGGCGTTCAGTTCCTTCTCATGGCCAACCCTACGGGTATCTGCGGCATAAGTGAAACCGGCAGCCGCCTGAAACTCGATCTGATCCGGATGAAACTTGGCGAACCGGATAAACGCGGCAAGCGTGAACCCATTCCCATTCCCGATTCCGCTACTTCCATTTCCGTGGATACCGTCGTCAGTTCGCTCGGGCAACTTGCGGTTGATGAAAATATGCCCACCGGTGAGCTGGAGCAGATCCTGAAAATATCACCCAAGGGCACTTTTGTTGCCAATCCCCGTTCCTCACAGACCAGCGTCGAGGGAGTTTTTGCCGGCGGCGATGCGGCGACCGGTCCGAAATCCGTGATTCAGGCAGTGGTGTCCGCACGCCGGGCCGCTGCTAATATCCATGCATTTGTTATGGGTGTGCCCAAAGAACCTGCCGAGAGTCGGTTCAACTTTACCCGGGGTAGGTCCTTTGATGATGTAGCGCTGAAAAATTTTGATAATGTCGAGATCAAACTGCGCGAAAAAATGCCTGAACGACCGCCTGAAGTCAGTATTCAGGATTTTGACGAGGTCAAACTCGGTTTTACTGAAAAAATGGCCCGCCGCGAGTCTGAGCGCTGCCTTTCCTGCGGTTGTACGGCCTTTGATCGTTGTGATTTGAAACGACTTGATATTGATTTCAATGTCAATATTAACAAGACCGGCATGGGAAAAGTACCGTTATATCCCATTGACGAAACCCATCGAGCGATTCAGGTGGATCGAAATAAGTGTATTTACTGCACCCGCTGTGTGCGATCCTGTTCCTATGATGCGCTTGAACTGAAGGCAGAGTCTTTTGACGACAAGGGAAGGCCTGTCGGCCTTGAGATTATTTTTAATGAAAACTGTGTTTCCTGCGGCAACTGTGTCGACAACTGCTCGACCGGCGCTCTGAACAAGAAAAATAGAATAGTTCCGGT
>WGCP01000104.1 GCA_015493715.1 Desulfobulbaceae bacterium | reverse complement strand
GCAATTTATCCGTCACGTCGCATAACAAAAATATTGATTATGGAAAATTGGTTACGGATTACAGCAAGGAGTGAGGCGGGTTGAGGAGCTTCGTGCAAGATTGACGAAGGCCTAACTGTTAGTTGAAAACGCTACGCGAAAATCGGTGATTTACAGAAAAACCGACGACGATCTGTATCTGGAACGAACCGGATCGCATGCAGAGTTATTCAAAAAATAGAATCATCAACGTCATGGATTATTTAACCTTCAGCTCCCCTCCATTTACCATGCCATAAGGCCCGGCTGCCTGCCTTGACAAAAATGTACAAAGTGGTAAGGGTTAAAATAAGTTTCACAATTTTTCTTTTTGCCACCATTCCTTTTTCAGGGAGGTGAATGTTATGAGTACCGGAACCATCATCATGATTGTGTGTGCCGTCCTGTACGGCCTGATCGTAGTCCTTTTCAAAGATGGAAACGAGCATACCAAGAAAGAAGAAACTTCTTTCGCAGAAAAAATTACTCATGACCCGTGGACATGTACGGATGGCACCATGGGAATTAACGGTCTCTTTGCGGATGACTTTGACAACAATCCACTGAAATAATCATTTTTTCTCAAATACACTTCCCTTCAAAGAATCCTTATCCCGGGGCGTGATATAGTTTGCATCGCCCCGGATAACCGTACCCGACGGCAGTATAATCCCTCCATCCTGTCTCTGCTGAGGCTCGAAAAGATTCCCCTCATTATAAAACGCATCATTCCTGTATAGGTCGGTCGTTGGACTGACAGGCTGGTGTCTGTCTAATCCGGCCATCTCCTTGGCTATACCTCCTGCCGTTGTTTTGATACCGCCGTTACCGGATTCTTCCCTGCGGTTCCTTCGGCGAATAGCATCAGCCGGGTCGATAACTGCTTTTGCATTTGGATTGTTCAACGGAACATCTGGGGCCGGGGTAGTAGATAATCTCTCTTTATTTACAGCAAAAGTTTTCGCCCCGGCATGCATCGCCGACATGCCAACATTATGCTTAAACTCTGCCCGGCCTTTGGCTTGAGCCATGTTTTTCCACATGGCTTCATGAACCGCACTGGTCGTATTCCCCCATCCATACCCTTTGCCGCTGACAAATCCCCTGATGATATCCTGCATATTGTCAACGCCCTGGCTTTCTTGTTGGGTCAGGTAATAGTTGAAATCTCTGATGGTTTTTCTTATATTTTCCGGTGATTCACTTCCATAACGTTCCGTGGCATAATTACGAACCAGAGCGGTCGTCAGATCCGCGCCATAGGATTCAGTGGAACTTTTTAATTCTTTGGCATCCTTGAGATACGAGTATGCTTCCGTGGCGCCGATCTGTTTTGCCAACCGGGTCATGTAATCTAGGCTTTTTGAGTCCTGCAATGTCTGCTGCATGGATTCAGACCGCACCTGTGCTGCAGTATTTTCAAAACTCCTGGCCACATCTTCGGAGACATCAAAATTAACCTTCTCGCCATCCTTACCTATGGTAACAAGCTGTGCTTTCCCGCCAGCCATTCTTCGTAAAATAGGTATACTCCCTGACGATATAGAAGCTCCAAATTGATTCCTTACATCCTCACTCATAGAATGAGCAAAACTGGATTTATCATTGATTGCCCGCCTCCAGTTTTCACGCATGGCATTATCAAGCCGGCTGGTAAAACCATGCGCCTCGCTGCTGGTCAAACTGGCCCTTTTTGCAGCATCCATGGCCTGCTGCCAGGACTGACTGCTTCCCAGGCTGTTGGAGGCCGAAACAATACGTTGATGCTGGGCCATGGCCCCCACCGTGACCGGATTGAGGCCATTGACGGTTGCCCGGTTGAGCACTCGACTCCCATTTTGTCCCAAAGAATATGTCGCACTACCAGATCCCATGGTATCAACAGCCACCCCGGTTCCTCCTGCTCCGGTGGTCATAAGGGTGAGCGAACCATCACTATTGACGCTCTCTAATCTTTCCCTGGTTTTCTGTCCATCCGGCCCGACTGAAACTTCCACCGGCCCTGAGCCGGTACCAACACCCACCCTTGCCGAGGCCATCATAGTGGCCATGTCCGCATCTGAAGTTCCCGGCGGTATCTGCCCGCTCTTTTGCAGTGCATTTTTTGCATTCATGGCAGCCTGGTAGCCCCCTACATTTTTATGCAGGGAAAAAGCCCCTGCCGCTGCCATGTTGGAGAACCGATGTTCCGGCATGCCAGCCAGTAATCCGGCGGCCCGAACCTGCGTATTCATTGCCGCAGCGCTTCCCTCAGGGGTCAACAACTGACCTGCCTGTTGGCCCGCGCCCCTGGTCACACTCATTAAATTCGTTGCCAAATGGGCAAGGGCTGAACCACCAAACCGAATAAGCATCATGGAGAAAAAGCTCGCTAACATGATACCGGCTGAACGGATCACTCCGAACATACCCATCATCTTAACCGCAAGATTTGGAAAGGAGGCCATGGCATAAACCCCAAGACTGGACTGCCGCATATCCTCAAAGGCATACGAGGCATAATCCATGGCCGCCCCGTGGATCACCGCATCGGTTATCCCCCAGGTGGTGAGAAAGACAAAAAAGCCGAACATCACCGAGGCGGCCTTGCCAAAAATAGGGGTGGGTAAAAACAGAATCAAAAACGGGATCACGCCAATGGCTATGGCGGTCATGATGGCCCGGATAATGGGGATCCACTCATTCATGGTCAGGCCGATACCCAGCCCGGCAGAGGTCACCTTTCGATCCGCTTCCATGAGCATGGAGGTCTCATAATCATCCTGAAAGTAGAAATTATAGAGAATCTCCGCAATCTGCCGTTGCTGAATGAGTTTTTCGGGGGTAACAGCCATACCGGTTGTAAATCGCAGGGTACTGGTCAGCAGATTCCGGCAGGTATTGATCTCCACCGCGTTTGCCGGATCAAAATGCGCCTTGCTACACACCTTTTTAACCGCCTCGTTATAATTATTGGGGTTGGCATAGATGGGCCGCAACCTGCTCCAGGCCTCGGTGCAGGTGACACTGGCGCCCTCCGGATGAGCCGCTTCATAGTAGACGGTATAAATTGCAGGATTTACCGCCTGGCCAAGGTTGTTTAAAAAATCAGTGGTATTGTTGCGCAGATCATCAAGGGACAGGGTCGTCCCGGGGCGCATCAACTCAAATGTGACACAATCACTGACATAGCGAATCATGCTGGTCCGAACATAATTGTTCTTGGGCAAAGAACCGGTAACCGCCTTCAGGGCCTTGAAGCCGATTCCCCCGGCGGTATTCCGATATTCCGCATCAGGGGCGGCTGCGGTGTCAATGATATCGACAATGCCCTTTTCGATCTTGTTGAGAAATCCGGCCGTGAACACAATGGCATCAGGTATCTGACCAATTGTTTGGAACCTGTTTATTACCGGATCATAGACGGTAATGTTGCCCTTGGGCACAAACAGGGCCAGATAAAGAACAGCCCCGAAGATAACCGGCGCCGCCCAGATCAGGGGTATGATCCGTGCGCCGGTGGCGGCCCTGGCCATCCAGGCAATGGCAGCGGCCAGAAGGCCAAGAACGGTGACCACAAAAAGTAGGCCCTGGTATCCCGAGTCACTGAAAATAAGGGCAATCTTAGTGAAGGCCTGTGTGACCGGGTTGAAGCCGCCATAGGTGTAATACTCCATGTCCAAAGCAAAAACAGGAGCGGCATGGAGCATTACCCATGGTAGAGTTGTTATTATGATGGAACGTTTTCTCATTCTTCCGGCTTTATGACTTCCGGCATGTCTATGGTTTGAATCGTCAAAACATCCTCATCAAGGACGTCCTTGCGAAACACCATGGCAATAGGTGATATATCCAGCGTTAATGACTTGCCTGTCGCTGCATACGTAGCATCAGAATGATCTTCTAAGATAACTCCCTGCCTGCTTGCCGGATTCCAAATCCAATGCGCTTCCATACAATCTCCTCCAAATTTAGAAATGAATAATAGTGAACAACAAACGGTTAAGACATTACAACTGCAACCT
>WGCP01000103.1 GCA_015493715.1 Desulfobulbaceae bacterium | reverse complement strand
TGCATAGAGAACGTTGAGACAGGTGCAGACACAAGGAGGCCAGCGAATTTCTGCACAGGTGTACTGTTGGTACATCGAGCTGAAATTCATGAAGCCGACACAGTAGATGTGCCTGCATCGACGTTCGAATGCCGGATAAATGCAGGACTTAGGTTACAGCCTTCTTCCCCCGTCTTCTTCTCTTTCTGGGGGGAAACTCAAACCCCAGTTTACCCTTATCATCAAGAAGAAGAAAGGCATCAAATGGTCGTTTCTTTTTCGAGATAAAACCGGTGATAAGTTCTGTTTTTCCTTCGGAGAGCAACTGGGTAATATGATCCTGATCAATACGGCGGCCAAGAATCATTTTTGATATGCGCAATCCCTTATTCTTGTCACCGGCCAACGCCGATTCCGACATAAAGGCGGCCGGCGTTTCAAAGACATTTGTCTGATCAATGGGAGATCGGCCAAGAGGCTCCTGCCTTTTAATCTCTTCAATATCAAGCTGATCGGTTGCATCGGCGAAGAGGAACTCGACCTTGGAATTATTCAGTCGGACCGAGGCCGAAAACGGCTTACCTTTTTTGGACCGGAAGTCTGCAAAAGGACCGATAGTCTCTCCCTGAATCAATGCAACAACATCCTCCACATCCATTATTCGTCCGCCCAGCACCTTGCGGATCATAATCTTTTTATCTTCCGATTCATAGGCGGTGGCGGTTTCAAAAAACCGGATGCCGTTTATTGGTGAAAAAGGGGCCTCTTTCGGTTTTGTCTCATCACCGTTTTTGACTTTTTCGACAATGGTACTGGTCATGTCCCGAATTTCAGCCATGAACTGATCTCTGGTCATGGAGCCTTTCAGGATCTGATTGAGTTTATACTCCCACTCGCCGGTCAACTCCGGCGAGGCCAGCACATCAATGTGTTTATCGGTAAGCAGAGACAACAATTCAAAGGCCTTGCCGGTGGGTACAAGCTCCCGTTGCTCACGACTGACATATTTTTCATTGATCAGTTTCTCGATAATGGACGCCCTGGTGGCCGGAGTGCCCAGTCCCCTTTCTTTCATGGCCTCGGCCAGTTCTTCGTCATCAATCAGCTTGCCGGAATGCTCCATGGCGGACAACAGGGTCGCCTCTGAAAATCTCGGCGGCGGCTTGGTCTGGTGTTTCTGCAGCTCAATCTCCTCGCACAGCACCGGCCTATCTTCAGGCAACGGCTGCAGATTACCGACGCCGCTTCCCGCCTGAACCCCGTAAATCGCCTTCCATCCGGCTTCAAGGAGGATTTTTCCCTCGGTGAGGAAGGTCTCCTGTTCAACAATGGACAAGCGCTTTGTATTATGAAAGACAGCCGGCGGAAAGAAGACCGCCAGAAAACGTTGTACGATCATCCGGTAGATCTTTTGTTCCGGCTCGGAGAGACTCTTGGGCAGCTCGGAAGTAGGAATAATGGCAAAGTGATCACTGATTTTTTTATTGTTAAAAATCCGCTTACTTTTTTTGATAAACTTTTTCTGCATGGCCTCAGCGGCGAAACGTCCATACTGTCCTTCCTGCTGCCTGATAACGATCTTGTTCACCGTCGACAGGTAGTCTTCCGGCAGGCAACGGCTGTCGGTCCTCGGATAGGTAATCAGCTTATGGCGTTCATACAGGGCCTGGGCCAGGCCAAGAGTATTTTTTGCGGAAAAACCAAAACGATTATTGGCCTCCCGCTGCAACAGGGTAAGATCGTAAAGCGGCGGCGAGCTTTGGGTCGATTTCTTGCCGCTCTCCTCAACCGTTGCCTCTTTGCCCGTGCATTTTTCGACAATAGTCCGGGCTTTTTCTTCTTCCCACAACCTGTTTTTCCTGGCGTGGGGCAGGTCCGGATCTTTTGTAAAATCAGGATCAATCCATATTCCCTCATAGTGGACGTCTTCGCAGTGGAAATCGGCATGCAGTTCAAAATAATCAGTGGATACAAAGGCTCTGCGTTCCGCCTCCCGTTTCACCAACATGGAAAGGGTCGGCGTCTGCACCCGGCCGCAGGGTGTCTTTCGAAAACCGCCAAACCGTGAATTATAGCAGGTCAGCGCCCTGGTGGCGTTAATACCGATCAGCCAATCCGCTTCCGACCTACACAAGGCTGTTTCCTCCAGGGAGACCATCTCTTCATTATCCCGAAGATTCGCCAATCCCTGACGAATGGAATTTAAGGTCATGGACTGCAGCCACAAACGGCGGATGGTTTTTCCCGACACAGATCGGGTGTATGCCAGTTTAAGGATATACTTGAAAATCAACTCCCCTTCCCGGCCGGCGTCACAGCCATTGACGATAACGTCAACATCCCGGCGACGGATCAATTTGGAAAGGGCATTAAATTGCGATTTGGTTCCCGGTAACACGGCCAGCGGAAACGGGGACGGGGACGGCAGGATGGGAAGATTATCCAGGGACCATTTCTTAAATTCAGGATTGATCTCTTCCGGATAGGCAATGGAGACCAGATGGCCGATGGCATAGGAAACGATATGATCGGCTCCCTCAAAATGGGTCTTGATTTTCTTAAATTTGCCGGGCAAGGCCTTGACGATATCAGCGGCAACGCTTGGTTTCTCAGCAATGATAAGTGTTTTTCCCATGAACAATATTCCAGTTAACCGGCGATGCCGGGTAAAATTTTCCGTAAGCCGTCATATCCACCCCGCCTTCGCGCGGTCACGCCTGCCCGTATAGAGGGGCTATCGGAGTCTCCGCTTACCTACGAGCATGCATGCCTGCGCAGATAAGCGGAGACTTCGAATTCGAGGCACCTGTGCCAGCTTACATTTTCCAGGTAAATGAATCCACACAGTTACATAGCCTGTAATCAGTTCCCATTTTTCGAATAAGACTTTCACGACAACGAGGAGAGAAAATCCAAGATGATCCGATGAAAGTTCTCCGGCTGATCGAGATAACAGGGATGAGGAGCACCCTCAAGGATAACCCTCGTACTATCGGAAATTCCGTCAAGAAGAAGATCGCTGTCGGCAAGGGGTGAAACCTGGTCATTCCCTCCCCAGACAAGCAGAGTCGGCACCTGTATCCGGGAAAGTCGACTGCGATTCTCCTCAATTCCGACAGCGCCGACAAGGATTAGAGCACCGACACACTCGGGATGATCAAGGGCAAACTCCAAAGCGGTACGTCCGCCCATGGATGGTCCGATCAGGACCGGTTTTCCGGCCGTCTCCTGCTCAATAACGCCACGCAACACCGTGAAGGTCTCCTCATCGCAGCTTGCGGATTTGCCGAACCCCGGCATATCTACGGCAACACCATGACAACCATTATCGGCAAGGATGTCCAATGTTCCGGTTTCCCGCCATGTCTGCGCGGTAAATTTTAACCCATGCAGAAGAACGACATCCGTGTTGCCTGCTCCTCCAGCCTCCAAGACGTGCAAATCGCAAGGACCGACGGTTATTGTTTTCTCGACAATCATAAGGTAATACGCTCCTTTTGTATCTGAAAAAATATCGGCATCCCCGCTGATGAATAACGCTGAGTCCGTACAGAGAATGGTAAAAAAGATAAAAAGTGGTGACAACAGTTACGCGACATCGTCGCCTTTGTCAATATTTATAGACCTGGAAAAAATCGGAAAAGCCCGTGAAAGGATCACACCATGGTCAGCACCTTGGCCCCTTCAAATGCCCCCTGTTTTAACTCCCGCAGAGCGATATTAGCATGGGCGAGCGGATAACATTCAACTTGTGGTTCGATTCCAATTTCTGCGGCCAATTGGAGGAATGCACGTACATCCTCACGACAGACGTTGGCAACTGTTTTTATTTCCTTTTCCAACCAGAGGTGCCGTTCATATTCAAGCCGAAGCAGTTGCTTTTGGTCCCGGCCTTCCTTACGGATGGCATTGATGACCAGGCGTCCGCCGGGACGCAGGAATGCCAGGGCATCAACAACCGGTTTCCAGGCAGGCGTGGTGTCGATTACAGCATGCATCAACTCCGGCGGCGGCTGATCACTCCTTCCGGCCCAAGAAGCGCCAAGGGCAAGGGCAAAACGCTGCTGCCTTTCGTTACGGGCAAAGACAAAAACGGAACTGTCCGGAAAACGATGCCGTACCATCTGCAAGACCAGGTGCCCGGAACCGCCGAAACCGGTCAGTCCCAGGATCTGTCCATTTGTAAGCCCGGTTAAGTGGAGGGAACGATAGCCGACGGCACCGGCGCAGAGAAGAGGCGCTGCCTGAATATCAGATAATTCTTCCGGCAGAAGATAGATAAATCTTTCCCCGGCAATCATATACTCAGCATAACCACCATGAACATCACGACCGGTAGCTGTAAATTCAGGACAGAGGTTCTCCTGTCCCCCACGGCAAAAAGAACAATGACCGCAAGCGGAAAAAATCCAGGCGACCCCGACCCGATCATTCAGCCGGTATTGGGTCACACCATCGCCCAGAGCGACAACCCGTGCCACCACCTGGTGGCCGAGAACAATTGGAAAGACCGGCGGCGGAGTTCGGCCCTCTATTTCATCCAACTCGGTATGGCAGACCCCGCAGGCGTAAATGCGAAGCAGCACTTCGCCCGGTCCCGGCTTCGGAATTTCCAATTCGCAGAATTCCAGAGAATCGGAGGTAGCGGTAACAGGGGAACATTGTTTGAGAAGCTGGGCTTTCATCGAGTATCACACATCAACAGCAACGATCAGGGAGCAGCTATAACCTAAATCCTGCAGTTGTCCGGCATTCGAACGCCGACACAGGCACATCTACTGTGTCGGCTTCACGAATTTCGTGCTCGATGTACAGGCAGTACACCTGTGCCGAAATTCACTTGCCTCCTTGTATCTGCACCTGCCTCAACGTTCTCGGTGCACGAACAACTGCAGGATTTAGGTATAAACAAAAATCGGCAACCTTCCCAGAGGAAGGTTGCCGAAAAAACTTCAGGCCACCTTTCAGCACGTGTGGCGAAGCTCATTATTAAATGGAATTAATTACTGCAATGGTGCCTTGTGCAGTTGCTCCTGAAGATCGGCGCACTCTTCATTTTTTGCAGCAAGTTCTTTAACGAGTTCACTGTTTTCCACCTGGACCTCCTGCAAGGCATCCTTCTGGTCACTGATCTTTGACAGGAGAACGTCCATATTAATTTTCACACGATCAAGCTCGCGGCTGATCTCTTCGACTGTGGCATTTTTCTCTTCCACAATTTTTTCCAGCCCGATAATCTGCGCCTTGGCCTTCTCAAGTTCCGCACATCCGCCCCCGCTCTCTGCTGCAGCATCGTCAGACGGCTGATCGGCGTCCTCCACAACCACAACAGCAGGTTTCTGCTGTTCTTCTTGGGCAACCTTTGCCGTTGCGGACTGTTTCATTGTTGCCATTGCAGTCTGCATTTTTTTCATGGCAGCCTGTAATTCGCTGATCTGCGTATCCTTCTGTTTAATCTCCGTCTGAAGCTCAGTGATCTTTTTCTGCAATGCGGTCACTTGGGCTGTTTCAGTGGCAGAGGCCTTCTGTGCCACCTGCGCCGACACCTTCTTTAACTCAGCCTGCAGTGCTCTATTTTCTTTTTTCAATCCGGCAATCTGCGCCACCATGGCCTGTTGCATTTTCGCAATCTGCTGATCTTTCCCCTTCAAGGTATTCTGCAAAATGACCATCCTGGCCTGTAAGGTCCCCGCCTTTTTCTGTAGGGCTGTCAGTTGCCTGAACGCCGCCTTTTGTGCCTGCGCGGCCGATAGCTGCTTTTGCATTACCAACTGCTTTGCCTGTGCCGTCAGCTTCTGAACAACGGCATCACGCTCCGACAACCTGGCCTCCAGACTTTTATTCGCCTTACGAAGAGTAATCAATTCATTACGGGCTTTTTCAAGCTGTGTTTCATACTTCTGCAATTCTTTCTGCAACGCAGCCGTTTTGGTCAAAACCGCATCATGGGACCGGTTGCTGACCACCTGAACAGAGGCGAGCTTTGCCTTCATATCTACAAGCTCTTGACGCAATACCTTGGAATTCCGGTTTCCCACTGATCCCCAGAGGGAGCCCAAAATAACCAGGCCGGCTAATACACCAATGGTGATGTTTTTCTTGTCCATCGTAATCTAACTCCTCAATAATGTTTATTCTCTGACAGCATTAGGTTTCACTGCCCGGGCCGGCGGCAACTCGCTCTCTTGCCCTTCTTTCTCAAGTTCAATACCTGCCGCTTTATCAACAGGCTTCGCCAATCCGCCATTGACCGTCATCGGCGCAGACAGCAGATTGGGATCAATCTTTGTAATTTCCTCATCAATACGTTGTAAATTCCGTTTCACCTTGTCAACGATATCGGACTGCGGATATTTAATGAGAATATCCTGCAATAATTGCCTGGAAGCAAGTAATAATTTCTTTCTGCTCCAAAGATCATGGGTCCGACCGGAGCGGACAAAGAGTTCCGCCGCCCGCCTGCGATCCTCCCTGGCGGCAAGATTAGCGGCCTCATCAATCTTTTGGCGGGCCCGATCATCATAGGAGGTTCCCAGAACGTTGGTAAAGGCCTCAATGGCCTTGTCGTATTCCCGGGTTCCAAGAGCAGTCATCCCCTTATTCCAGTTTTCCTGTGCCTGCTGTTCCTGGGCAAGAACGGTTGTTTCCCGATTGATGGCCTCGGTCGTCCGCAACTTTCGGGCCTTGGTCGCCAATTCCTGCTGTTTGTCAATGGGAAGAATCAGACGGGGCACGCGTTCGATAACCAGCAATGCATCCTGGTATCTCTTTTCCGCTGCCAGACGGTCTACCTGCTCCAGCAATTTTTTATACCAGGCATCGGCCTGTTTGCGATTGATAGTGACCAGTTGATCAGCGCTTGATGCGACAAGAGAATACGGGTAGGCTTTCAGGTAGGCCTCGGCCTTTTGGACCACGGTATATCCATCCCTTTCGGGATTATAGGCAAGAAAACTGCGCAATAAATCGGCATAGGCCTTCACCTCCCGACTCTGCTGATCGACGACATTCAAGGCGGAAAGCTGCTGTTTTGCCCATTCATTTTTCTCCGCCAGGCCCTGGTATGCATCTACGATCTCACTATACTGTTTTTTGGCGGGTGTATAGGAGCCAAGGGCAAAATCAAGATCACCGATCAACTGCATCAGGGTAAATTCCCATTGCGCCTGATCATGGTGTCGTATCCTGGAAAGAAGTTGGGTAAACACCTTGCGGGCTTCGGTTTCCCGACCGGTCTTCATCAAGGCCTGCCCATAGGCAAACGTCAGGTCATAGGGAAGCGGGGTATTTATTGTCGAGGTGAGCTGCTCATACAGGCTGATTGTTTTTTTATACTCACCTGCCGCATAAGCAGCAGAGACTGCACGCTCTTTTTCCGTAACAACTTCCTTGTCCAGCGGTACAAGAGCACGTTCCGGATGGTCCTGCGCCAGCAGCCTACCGCAATCACCTTCCAGAAAACCAAAATCCTTCTTTTCAAGATCCAACAGATCCTTGCCGGAAAACAGGGCCGTCGTTGTTATCGAATCCTTGTGTAAAAACTGCTGATGCAAACCATTATATCGATCAAGTATATCTTCAATCTGCTGCCGGCACCCGGAAAGTTTGTCCTGTTTCTCCTGTTCACCGGAGAGAGCGGCCAGAGAACCCTCAAGATTTTTTATAACGGCAAGCTTTTGTTCATAAGAGAAAATACGGTCATTTATACGAGTCAGCACCGGCAGCAGCAAATCGTCATCGCCTACGGACGGGCCGGAATTGCCGGACTCTTTGGCGGTTGGTTCGATCACGGCATGTGGAGGTATGGGAAGAGATTTATGCGAGGAACCCATTGCCGCCTCACGTTGCGCACGTCCCTGATAGGGAGGAATCATCGATTTTTCAGCCACGCAGCCACTAAGCAACAGAAGGCTTACGCTGAAGCTGACAACCGCGTAACGGAATGTTTTTTGTCGAATGCACATAAATTTATTTATATCCCCGGACCATAACCAAGGGAGTGTTTTTGTAACCGTTCATCAAGGGACGTAGAGTTCACAACTCATGGGACTGTCAACGTTTATTTGTACCTCATATGCGTCCAAACAGGCTGGTAAGTCTATAGCCCGCCTATGCGAATCGACCTGATCGGTCGGAGAGGATCGACCAGCTATGTCGATGACACCGACATGCAGTAGAGAAAAATTGTTCGCCGGCGGATCACCACTTACCCGCAAGCGGTGCAACACCATCACCCGGCACTCCACGTCATTTTCGGATACAAGCAAAATAAAAAATAAACTATCAGATTACTCGGGAAGCTACAATTGCTTTTTTCCACTTTTTCTTTTCTCCCCGCAACCGGTCGTCATCCAACATGCACCCAACGGAAAACGGCGGGTTTGCTTTCTGTGCCGGAGAGGGACGATATATGCATTATTTCTCGCCGGCGATTGCCTGCTCATTATGCCAAAACGGTTTAAAGAATCTTGCCGGATCAAAGCGACCACCGGTGCCGACGATGCCATAGGTCAGAATAACGGGAAAATCAGGAGCAACCCGTGCATGTCGCCCTCCCCGCCCCTGCAGGACGGCTCCTCCCTGTTTTGGATCCACCGGCACAAACAGCTGGCCGGTGTCGGGATATTGCAGACTTAGACCGCCGAAGCTCAAATCAACAGGATCAAAACGTTCACCCGCCTTTTCCTTTTCCAGGACGGCGTCCGCCAGATCGCTCCAGATAGGCAGAGCGCCGACCGAACCGGTAATATGCGTATTGCCGCTCTTCATAGGTTGATTCTTATCATAACCGACATAAGTACCGATGGTGAATCCACCGTGCAAAGCCATGACCGTATCATTATCAACGGCAGGCGCAGGAACATAGCCGACAAAAGCTGCATTGCGAAACTGATTAGCCGTGCCGGTTTTTCCCAGCAGAGGGACAGGCAGGTCAAGCGCCTCCAGTTCGGCCTCCTTTTTAGGGTTCTCACTATGCAGCCGCACATGCTCGCCGGCATACCTGCCTGTTCCATATCCGACTACATTTTGCAGAATATGACTGACAGCCGAAGAGGTCTCGGCATCAACGACCCGCCGTACTGCAGGATTTCGGGCATAGAGAACTTCTCCTTCAGGCGTTTCGATACGATCAATGATGGAAAGACCGTCCTCAAACTCCTGGCTGCCGTTCCCCGCCGGATGTATCGTATCCGTGCCCCGATGACCTTCCCGATAAGACAATCCAGAAACAATAGTCTCATACATATGCGTCAACTCGGCAAGAGTGACGACGTTTGATCCCAGCGGAAAGGAAAGGACCGGCGCCAGTCTGCTCTTGATACCCACCGCTCTGCCCAACCGAATGAGGTACTGAAGGCCGACCATGACCCGGTAATCACGAATCCTCGATAAAACCTCCATTGAATACGGTCGTGCATTTTGCAGTTTCAAGCGTTCGCGTTCCATCTCGGCCTGGACCTGCTCATAAGCGCAGACACAGACGGCCCCTTCCAGCTGTACGGATTTCCAGAACCGGTCATACTCCTTTTTATCAAGGTCCTCCAGACGACGGAGCATGGCCGTATCACCGACCACATACCAGTTCTCCGGCAGCCTTTTGCGCATTGTCAGGATCAGCCTTCCCGCCTCGTCCTCGACCAGCATGCCGTCGGGAGGGGTCGGCGCCGGTGGCGCAAAAGAAGAGAAGAAGGAATCTTCGCGCTCCCGAAGCTGCATGTAATAGTTCTTCCACGCTTGGACCAGCGGTAATAGCGGCTGCAGGCTGAGATATGATTTTTTAAGTAAATGCTTGCGCAAGCGTAATTCCCTGCGCTCTCTTTCTTTGATTTTTTTACCCTTTCTGCTTTTAAGCTTTTCTTTGATCGGCGCAAGATAGGTGTCAAAATGGAGGCCATAAGGAAGTTTTTGCAATTGGGCATACTGGGGGGCACGGTCCTCAAACAGAAAATCCGTTTCCAGATCCTTGACCGCCTGTTCATAGGCCGCCCGACCAAGAATCTTCCGATCCACCCTGATGCCGAAGGTATCGCGGATGCGGGCGCTGAACTGCTGATAGGACTCCTCTCCACCTCCCCCGTCCTGCCGGGGAGCCATATCCAGATAGGTGGCCACCTGCCTGAGTCGTGACGGGGTCAGATAATCAGTCAGGTGATATAAGAGCCAGACTGCGGCTACGTTTTCTGAATTTACCCCGGCCCAGCTCATGGAAACCCGGTCAAAAGGACTGTGATGATCCGGCCGTGGAAAGTAGGGTCTGTCCATAAAGACAAAGACATTTCTTCGATTGTTCAGCAAATCAGTGGTATTCCAGCCGAGCTGCAAGGCGGCGGTGAAGAGAAAGGGTTTGAACGTCGATCCCATCAGACGCCTGGCATCAATGGCACGATTAAAATACCGGTTTTCCATGCCTCCGGCCATGGCAAGGATGGCACCTTTCTGTATGATCAAGGCCGCTCCCTCAACCCCGGGGTACCGCTCAAGATCCAGATGAACAGCACCGTCATCCGCAATATCGCGCACACTGACATAGATCCGATCTCCCGGATGCATCTGTTTCAACAAGCGCGGCAGGTCCTTTTTTCCATTGACCTTTGTCCACCGTTTACCGGCATGCTTGACATAGGCACTCAAAATGCGGGCAAATCCGCTGTTGTCAATAATCCCGGTCTGTGGAGCGCCACCTAAGGCAACGGCTACCTCCACTCGTCCCTTCTTTTTCCTGCTGATGGACTGAACGGTGGCCAGAAGAAAGTCACCCGGTCGCAACTCCTTTTTATGCGACGGCTTCATGGCCGCATATTCTTTCTGCACTTCGACTCTTTTGTAGCCGCGAAGTCTGACATCCAAACGACTGAGCTGCCTGCGCAAAGCATACAGGGTCTTTTTCTGCAGGTCGTGATCAACGGAGGTGATAATCCTGACCCCGGAGGTGGAAACATTGGAAATACCATGATCTTCAAGGGCCCTGGTTATGCTCGCCGAGTTGAGGCCCTCTTTCACCAGATCCATCACGGTATTCAAGGCATAGGCCATCCTGCCGCGGCTGAAAACAAGATCGCCGGCAATGGCGTCCTCATACTGCTTGCGGGTGATCATCTTCAACTTCAGCATATTGCGCAATACATAAGCGGATCGCTCATCGGCGCGTTTGCGGGCCAGCTTCGCCTGCTGTTTGTTCTTTTTGGTAAAGGGATTATAATAATTGGGACGTTTAACGCTGCCGGCGATAAATGCGCTTTCAAGAAGAGTCAGATCCTGCGGATCTTTGTTAAAATAATACCTTGCGGCGACCCCGAGCCCATGACCATTGCCGCTGACGAAAAACTGATTGCAGTAAAATTCAAGGATTTTTTCCTTGGAATAATGATATTCAAGCTGCAGGGCATACAGTAGCTCTTTCAACTTTGCCCGATAACTTCGGGAATGCCGTTTAAACAGATTTTTGGCCGTCTGCTGCGTAAGCGTGCTGCCGCCCTGTACGATACGACCCGCCTTAACATTGGCAATCATGGCTCGAAGAATACCGACGGGATCGATGCCGTGATGATGGAAAAAACGATTATCCTCGGCAGCGACAAGCGCATCAATGAACTGTTTGGGAATTTGGTCATAACGAAGGTACTGTCGATGATAATCCTGAAACAGCACCCCTATTTTTTCCAGTCCGTCATTATAGAGAACCGGACTCTCCCGACCAAGGATAGCTTTAATATTTTTCTGACTGATCTCGGGACTTGGATGGAGAACAACCAGGTAATATAATCCTCCCCCTGCGGCAGCGGCCAACAACACAACGACAAGCAGAGAAAAAAGAAATAAGTATTTTAAAAACCGTAACATAATCAGGAAAGGCAGAAAGAGGAATTAGCAAAGCGTGATGGGACAACGATATATTTTAACAAAAAATATCAGCATAACAACTTGTTATTATAACCAAAAATATCATTCGGTAATAATAAAACCACTCCACACCGATGGCCGAGAAGTCTAGTTTTTCTGACAAAAGACCTCAACAGTTCGTTTTTTCTTGTCATTTTTTTTAATTTAATGGTAAAGAAACCGTAAATAATCTGTTGAATACGGTGAAAATAAGCATTTTAATCTTAGTGATCCAACGGGAGGCGGAAAAAAGGCGCTCCCGTATCGCAGACATAAAATGATCTATATTACTTCGTCCCAGACAAAAAACAACATTCCCTTGCAAAAAATCATTCTCCATCATTTACCGTCCTTCTTTTTTTCATTTTTCAAGCTCATCAATTGCCGATGAAGCCAAAAATACATACCGTCCTTCCCTTCTTTCTCCTGTTTTTTTCCGGTCTGATCACGGCATGTTCTTCCACGCACACTGCCGACATGACCAATCCTGCGCAATTACAGGGAACATCTTCCGAGGAGCCCATTGATCGCGCCCTGTTAGTTGAACCGGAGAAGGTTCTCAACGAAGAACTCACGGCCCTTGACCGCACCGGAGCCTGGACCGATGGTCAGGAGGAGACAGCTGCTCAGGTAGAACCGGAGGTCATTTTTGATTTCCCGATTACCATCAATAAGCAGGTTGAATTCTATTTAAATATTTTTCAAAACAGGCAGCGGAGATATTTCAAACGGTGGCTGGCAAGGTCCGGGAAGTATCTTCCCTATATCCAGGAAAAATTTCACCAGGCAGGACTGCCCCGCGACCTGGCTTATCTGGCAATGATAGAATCGGGCTTCAATCCCTCAGCCTACTCCCGGGCCGGGGCCGTCGGCCTCTGGCAGTTTATGAAGGCCACAGGGCGAAACTACGGCCTGCATGTCAACCGCTGGATCGATGAACGGCGCGATCCTAAAAAGGCTACCATGGCCGCCATTGCCTATCTGGACGCACTACACAGTGAATTTGGAGACTGGTACCTGGCAGTCGCCTCCTACAACGCCGGAGAAGGAAAAATTCGTCAGGGAATCAAACGATACAAAACAAGGGATTTCTGGCAGCTTGCCCATCACAGATTTCTTCACCTTGAAACCAAACGCTACGTGCCCAAATTGATTGCCGCCATTATGATAGCACGT
>WGCP01000102.1 GCA_015493715.1 Desulfobulbaceae bacterium | reverse complement strand
TGTGATTGACGAAAAGGTCAAGCCCGCTTTTCGCGAGGTGAATAAACAGGCCTTTGAGGCAGGTCGGAAATTAGTTTACAATTGAACAAAGAGGAACTCGTAAAAAGTCCAAAATTTTTAATGATGGCTAAGTAAAAACATAGATATACAAGGAGTAGTGTTGCGGGGCGGGTCTCAACTATACAGGTAGTATGTTGTGAATCGCCCCGGGACACACGACGCAGTAGATCGAAGTTTTTACGACGCCATCAACAAAGAGGGGAAGCAATGAACATGATGCGGGTGAAGGAAATAGAAACATTACCTCGGGCCGGGCTGGAGTCCATTCAGCTGCAACGGCTGCAAAGTCTGGTACACCGGGTCTACAAAACCGTGGCCCCTTACCGGGAAAAAATGGATGCGGCCGGGGTCAAACCCGGGGATATCCAGTCCCTGGCCGATCTGAAAAAACTTCCCTTTACCACTAAGGATGACCTGCGTGATAACTATCCTTTTGGTCTGTTTACGGTGCCCATGGATGATGTGGTGCGGGTGCATGCATCGTCCGGGACAACAGGCAAACCGACTGTAGTCGGCTACACCAGGGGCGACATTGAGATGTGGGCCTCGGTCATGGCCCGGGCTCTGTCCATGGCCGGGGTGACCAAAGGCGATATGATTCACAATGCCTATGGCTATGGCTTGTTTACCGGCGGCCTTGGCGCCCATTACGGGGCCGAATACCTGGGGGCAACGGTTATTCCGATTTCCGGCGGCAATACCAAACGGCAGATCACCATCATGCGCGATTTCGGCTCCACGGTTCTGCTGGCCACGCCTTCCTATGCCCTGAATCTGGCCGATGCCATGATTGATGCCGGGATTGACCCCGAAGATCTTAAGTTGCGGGTCGGCATTCATGGGGCCGAGCCCTGGAGCGAGAACATGCGGGAAGAGGTGGAGCGGAAACTGGGCATCAGGGCGGTTGATATCTATGGCCTTTCCGAGGTTATAGGCCCGGGCGTGGCCATGGAATGCCTGGAGACCGACCGGGGTATGCATATTCTGGAAGATCATTTTCTCCCCGAAATTGTTGATCCCGACACCTTTGAACCGCTGCCCTATGGCGAGTCCGGTGAATTGGTGTTTACAACGCTCACCAAAGAGGCCTTCCCGATTATCCGGTATCGAACCAAAGATCTGTCTCGACTTATTGCCGAACCCTGCCAATGCGGTCGTACCCTGGTACGGATGGAAAAGGTCACTGGGCGGACCGATGATATGCTGATTATCCGTGGGGTGAATGTCTTTCCGTCTCAGGTTGAGCATGTGCTGATGGGCGTTGAAGGTGTGGAACCCCATTATCAGATCGAGGTCAACCGGGAAGGTAATCTTGATACCATGGATGTACTGGTTGAGGTCAGCGAACAGGTCTTCTCCGACGAGATTAAGGTCCTGGAAAATCTGACCAGAAAAATTCAGGTGGAAATCAAGGATCTGCTTGGAGTGACCGCCAAGGTCAAGCTGGTTGAGCCCCGGACGATCAAACGGTCCGAGGGTAAGGCTCAGCGGGTGATTGATAACCGGAAGCTCTGAAACTCCGGAACCCGGAACTTAAAACTCTGAACTTGAACTCAATACCCGGAGGGGAAGATCCATGCGTGTAGAACAAATTGCGGTTTTTCTGGAAAATAAATCGGGCCGTTTGGCTGATATTACCGAGGTGCTGGCGAAAAATGACATAAACATCAGGGCGTTATCCGTGGCGGATACAGCTGACTTCGGCATCCTCCGTCTCATCGTCGACAAGGTGGAGTTGGCGCAGAAGGTTTTAAAGGACAATGGTTTTACTGTGGGGAAAACCACTGTCATTGCCGTTGAGGTCCCTGATCAGGCAGGTGGCCTGGCCGGTGTGTTAAAGACCGTTGAAGCGGATGGGTTGAACGTTGAGTATATGTATGCCTTTGTCAATAAGAGCGGGGAAAAGGCCGTTCTTATTTTTCGCTTTGATGAAATGGACAAGGCGATACAAAGCCTGCAGAAAGCGGGCCTGACCCTCTTGTCCGGCGAGCAGGTTTGTTCCCTGTAAGGGTTTTCCTGAGGAAAGAGAATTTTGTAAAGACGAGAATCAGTGGAGAGTGAACCGCCTGATGCGGTTGATTGTTAATGAGGACTAAAAGGAGGCAGTAACGTGAAAAGACTTGGGACAAAAATTATTTTAGGCGCGGCCGCATTGTGTATGCTGGCCCTGCCTGTTCAGGCTGGAACTTATAAAGTCGGCGCTATTTTTGCCGTCACCGGCGGCGCATCATTTCTCGGCGGCCCCGAGGCCCGTTCCGCGCAGATGGTTGTTGACGCGATCAACAAGGACGGTGGTATCGGCGGCAACAAAATCGAATTGATTATCAAGGATTCCGGGGCCAATCCGGAAAAGGCTATCTCCTTTGCCAAGCAACTCATTGAAGAGGAAAAGGTCCTGGCCATCATTGGACCCTCCACCTCCGGCGAGTCGATGAAGATCAAAAAAATAGCCCAGCAGGGTAAAACTCCGCTCATCTCCTGCGGCGCTGCCGAGGTCATCGTTAATCCAGTGGCAAGTTATGTGTTTAAAACTCCGCAGAAGGATTCCTTTGCCGTTAAAAAAATCTATGGCGAGATGAAAAAGATGGGGATCAATAAGATCGCCGTTGTTGCCGGTAATACCGGATTCGGTAAGGCCGGGAAGGCACAGTTGACCAAGCTTGCTCCCGAGTACGGCATCAAGGTCCTTGCCGCTGAAACCTATGATAAAAAGGCAACCGATCTGACCGCCTTGGTGGCCAAATTGATGGCCGACAAGGATATCCAGGCCGTTGTCAACTGGTCTATTGTTCCGGCCCAGGCCATTATTGCTAAAAATATGCGGCAGGCGGGCTGGAAGGTGCCCCTGTTTCAGAGCCATGGTTTTGGCAACATCAAGTATGTTCAGGCAGCGGGAGCCGCCGCCGAGGGCATCATTTTTCCGGCCGGTCGCCTGCTGGTTGCCGATTCTCTGCCCGATTCCGATCCGCAGAAAAAGATGCTGTTGAAATACAAACATGATTATGAATCGAAATATAAAGAGGCGGCCTCTACTTTCGGTGGTCATGGCTATGATGCCATGAATATCCTGGTTGCCGCCCTTGAAAACGGTGGCGCCGATCGGGCAAAAATCCGTACCGCTATTGAAAGCCTGCACGGTTTTCCCGGCATCGGCGGTGTTTTCACCTTTTCTCCGAAGGATCATAACGGTCTTGATATCGACTCCTTTGTCATGCTGACCGTTAAAGACGGTAAGTTCGTCCTCTACAACAGTAAATAAATCGAAAACGATACCAAGTGGTATGACGGGCAGTGTTTTTCTGCCCGTCTTTTTTTTCGATTCCGATCCTTCTGCTTTCATCTTTTGACCGCTGTTTTCCACTATGACCCTGGCCCTGTTCTTTCAATACCTGTTTGCCGGCATCAGTTACGGCGTCATTTACGCTGTTGTCGCCATCGGTTTTAACATCATTTATAATACCACCGGCATTATTAACTTTGCCCAGGGTGAATTCGTCATGCTGGGAGGTATGATTTCCATTTCACTCCTTCATTTCTTCCCTCTGCCGGTTGCCATCGCCCTGGCGGTTGTGATTACCATGCTGGTCGGGGCCTTGATTGAGATTGTCTTTATTCGCTGGCTTGACAGGCCATCGGTTTTACGGATGATTATTATCACCATTGGCCTTTCCATCCTTATCCGGGAAGCCGCCCTTCATATCTGGGGGGACTCCATTCGTTCGCTGCCTTATTTTGTCGGCAATGAGCTGACCACGGTCTCTTTCGGGCCTGTGCGTATATCGCCACAGGTCTTCTGGGTAGTCGGAGTCTGCGGAATTACGGTGGTAGGTCTCAGCTTATTTTTTAAGTTGACCTCGGTTGGCCGGGAAATGCGAGCCTGTTCGGCAAACCGGACGGCGGCAATCCTTTGCGGCATCAACACCCGTAACATGGTGACCCTTTCCTTTATGCTCAGCGCCGGTATCGGTGCCCTGGCAGGCTGTGTCATGTCGCCGATTACCTATACTCAGTACGACTCCGGGACCAGTCTGGCCATCAAGGGTTTTACGGTCGCTATTTTAGGTGGTCTGGGAAATTCCATGGGAGCAGTGGCGGCCGGCATTCTGCTTGGCATTATTGAGGCCTTTTCGGTGGCCTTTGTGCCACTCGCCTTTCAGGATGCAATTTCCATTACCATCCTGTTGATTATCCTCTTTGTCCGGCCAAATGGTATATTCGGTTCCAGTGACGCCGCCCGCCTTAAGGAGTTTTAATCATGCGTGATTCAAAACTTCTCAAAATAGCACTTCTGATTGCATTGGTGATCGGGATCCAGGCGGTTACCACGGTCACGGGTACCCAGTATTATTTGACTCAGTTGACCATGTCCGCCTACTATGCCCTGCTGGTGATCGGACTGGCCGTGGTCATGGGCTATGCCGGCCAGATTTCTCTTGGTCATGCCGGCTTTTTTGCCATCGGCGGTTATCTGTCGGCGGCCCTTACCACTCATAATCTGGTCGGCTTACAGGCAAACCCGGTGATCCACGGATTAGGAAATCTTGGCATGCTTGTATCAGGACAGGATATCTACGGAGAGCAATTGCTGGTAGTTACCCCCTGGGCGGCTTGCATATTTGCTGTCCTTATGGCGGCAATTATTGCCCTTGTTATCGGTATTCCTGTTCTCAAGCTTAAAGGGCATTATCTGGCCATGGCCACGCTTGGTTTTGGCATAATTATTTATCGTATCGGTCTTGCAACGGAATATTTCGGGGAGGCGGACGGCATTTCCGAAGTGCCTGGCTTCACTTTGCTTCCGGCCATCGGATCCTTCGGCCCGATTAGCGTCAGTGGTGATTTCGGCCTGCGGGTGGAAAATTATTATGTGGCTTGGGGCTTGCTCGTCATTGGTCTGTGGCTGCTTTTAAATTTGATTGATTCTCGAGTCGGCCGGGCCCTGCGTGCTATTCATGGATCGGAAGAGGCTGCCGAGGCCATCGGGATCAATACCGCCGGGTTTAAATTGAAGGTCTTTGTTCTGTCGGCGGTATATGCGGCCTTTGCCGGGGTTTTTCTCACCCATTATAATGGCGGCATTGGCCCGTCCGAGGCCTCGGTTATGAAGTCGGTCCGCTATGTGGCCCTGGTCGCGGTCGGTGGGATGGCTAATGTCTGGGGAACCCTTATTATGGGGGTGGGCCTGACTTTTTTGTCCCTGCGCGGGGTGTTCGGCTCTTACGACGATGCCGTTTTCGGCGCCATCCTGATTGTGGTGATGCTTTTTGCGCCGGACGGCATCCTGAGCATGAACGTGAAGGCACTTTTTGCCGGCAGGAGAACCACGGATGAACACTGATAAACACGGATTATTCTGTGAAAACATTACGGAGCAGATTCTTGGCAGCGCCATGGAGGTGTTGATGATAATGGAAAAGAGTTGTTGTATAAAAAATATCGGTGTTCATCCGTGTCTATCCGTGGTTCTCATCTATGCTTGAACTGAAATCGGTCTATAAAAATTTCGGCGGCCTGCAGGCGGTGCATGATGTCTCCTTTGGCGTTGTGCCCGGCAGCATCAAGGCCGTTATCGGTCCCAACGGCGCCGGTAAAACAACGCTTTTTAATCTGATTTCCGGCAATTTAAATGTCTCGTCGGGTAGTATCCTCTTTCAGGGTCGGGAGATCCAGGGGTTGAAACCACATACAATCGCTGCTCTGGGTATGGCGCGTACCTTTCAGAATATTAACCTTTTTCACGGCATGACCGCCTTGGAATCGGTCATGGTCGGCAGGCATGTCCGCAGTCGGGCAGGGTTCCTGGCCGGCATGCTGCACACCCCCGCCACCTGGAAAGAAGAACGGGAGATTCGAGAAAAATCCATGCAGCTGCTTCGCCTGCTTGCAATTGAAGAGTTTGCCGATGTCGAGGCCACCAGCCTCGCCTTTGGTCAGCAGCGGGCGGTGGAGCTGGCAAGGGCCCTGGCCACGGAGCCGAAACTGTTGCTTCTTGATGAACCTGCGGCAGGCCTGAATATTTACGAGACCGCCGAGGTCGGCCGCCTGATTACCAGGATTCGGGATATGGGCATCACCGTACTGCTGGTCGAACATGACATGTCCCTGGTGATGGATATCTCCGATGAAATCGTGGTGCTCAGTTTCGGCTGTAAAATAGCTGAAGACGTGCCCGCAGCCATCCAACAGAACCCAGAGGTGATCAAAATTTATCTCGGCGAGGATGAGGAGGCTGTGGTCTGATCATGCTCAAAGTTCGCAACCTGGACGCCGGTTATGGGAAACTGCGGGTCCTGAAAAATATTTCTCTGCATGTAGACGCAGGTGAGATCGTGACCATGATCGGCGCCAACGGCGCCGGAAAAACAACCCTGCTTAGCGCCATTATCGGTCTCGTTCAAGCGGAATCGGGCGAAATCGTTTTTCGGAATCAGGACTGCACGAAAAAGGCCGCTCGCTGGATTGTCGCTGCAGGCTGTGTCCTGGTACCGGAGGGCAGGCAGGTATTTGCCACCATGAGCGTTGAGGAAAATCTCATTCTTGGCGGCTACGTGCTGCAGAAAGCAGAGGGAAAACGGGCGGTGGACAAGGAGCTTGGCCATCAGTATGAACTCTTTCCCGTGCTCAAGGAGCGCAGCCTGCAGCTTGCCGGCACCCTGTCCGGCGGCGAGCAGCAGATGCTGGCTATGGGGAGAGCACTGATGTCCAGGCCTCGGCTGGTGATGATGGATGAGCCTTCCACCGGACTTGCACCGTTGGTGGTTCGTGATATTTTCCGGGTTATTGCCCGGCTGCGCGATGAGGGCTCTACCGTGCTTCTTGTAGAGCAGAATGCCCGGGCGGCGCTGGCCATTGCCGATCGCGGCTATGTACTGGAAACGGGCAAGATTATTGTCCAGGGACCGGCCGAGGACCTGCTGGCTAACCGGGATGTGCAGCGGGCGTATCTTGGCAGGGAAAAAATAGAATAACTTTCAACTCCAGAGCAGAATTATGTATTGGGAACCGGAAAGAGAATGTATGCCCAGGGAAGACCTGGAGCAGTTACAGCTTGAACGTCTGCAGTCCACCCTGTACCGGGTGGGGACCCATGTGCCGTTTTATAAGAAAAAATTTGCCGAACTCAAACTTAATTTTGAGGATATCCGCAGCCTTGACGATATTCGGCGTTTGCCTTTCACCGTCAAGCAGGACCTACGCGACAACTACCCCTACGGACTCTTTGCCGTGCCGCTCCGGGATGTGGTCCGGGTGCATTCCTCTTCCGGAACCACAGGTCTGGCCACGGTCGTCGGCTACAGCCGCAACGACATAAAAAATTGGTCCAATCTGGTGGCCCGTGTTCTCACCGGCGCCGGAGTAACCAAGGATGACGTCATTCAGATAGCCTTCGGTTACGGCCTGTTTACCGGGGGGTTCGGCTTGCATTACGGCGCTGAACGTCTTGGCGCCTCGGTTATTCCAATATCGGCAGGCAATACCAGAAGGCAGATCCGGATCATGCAGGATTTCAAGACCACGGCCCTGGTCTGCACGCCTTCCTATGCCCTGATTATTGCCGACACCATGATGGAGATGGGCGTTAATCCAAACGGTCTTTCTCTGCGCTACGGACTGTTCGGGGCCGAGCCCTGGTCCGAGGCCATGCGTAGAGAAATAAACGAGAAACTCGGTATTCGAGCCACGGATAACTATGGTCTGTCCGAAGTCATGGGACCGGGGGTCGCCGGTGAGTGCGAGGAGTGTAACGGACTGCATATCAATGAGGACCATTTTCTCCTGGAAGTGGTTGATCCGGAAACCCTGGACCCTGTAGCGCCCGGTGAGATCGGCGAATTGGTGATTACCACGCTCACCAAAGAGGCCTTTCCCATGATTCGCTATCGGACCCGCGACCTGACCCGGCTTATCCCCGAACCCTGCCCCTGCGGCCGGACCCTGATGCGAATGCAGCGGGTTATGGGGCGCAGTGATGATATGCTGATCATCAAGGGCGTGAATGTCTTTCCCGTTCAGATCGAAAAGGTCCTCTTTGAGATCGAAGGAACCGAACCCCATTACCAGATTATCGTTGAACGGGAAAACCATTCCGACAAGGTGACGGTCATGGTGGAGGTGAATGAGGCCATCTTTTTTGACGAGATGAAAAAACAGCGCCGGATGGTTGATCATATCAAGGCCTGCCTGGCCTCTGAACTTGGGATAGGGGTCCAGGTCAAACTGGTGGAAGAAAAAACCCTGGAACGATCCGAGGGCAAGTCAAAACGGGTCATTGACAAACGGAAATTATAGATATGAGCATACGTACCGATGGTCGGGCCGATACTGAATTGCGTCCGGTCTCTCTGGAATATGATGCTCAGCCCCATGCCGACGGGTCGGTCCTGATCAGAATGGGCGGGACCCATGTTCTGTGCGGGGTATCAATAGAAGATAGGGTGCCGCCCTTTCTTCAGGGGCAGGGTAAGGGCTGGATTACCGCCGAATACGGAATGTTGCCTTGCGCCACCCACAGCCGCAGCAGGCGTGAGGCTGCAGTCGGCCGTTTCGGGCGTACCTATGAGATCCAGCGGCTCATCGGCCGCTCGCTACGCATGATGGTTGATTTGAAAGATCTGGGAGAACATACACTGCGGGTGGATTGCGATGTGATCAACGCCGACGGCGGCACCCGTTGCGCCTCCATCACCGGGGCTGCCCTTGCTCTTAAACAGGCCATGGAGAAGATGGTTGCGGCAGGAAAATTGACCGCACTGCCGCAGATTATGCCGGTGGCGGCAGTTAGTGCCGGGGTGGTGGCCGGTCGGGCCGTGCTTGATCTAAATTACAGCGAAGATTCGACCGCCGAGGTGGATGCCAACTTTGTCATGAGCGGTGACGGCCGATTTATTGAGTTGCAGTGCACGGCAGAGGGAAAACCCTTTGACCCGGACATGCTGGCGCAGATGAGCGGGCTTGCCCGTCAGGGAATTACAGAGCTGTTGCGCCTGTGGGACAGGGGGGAATGAACAGAGAAAAATAATGGTTGTTTTCTTGGTGGGAATACAATTGCTAACACGCATAAAAATGCATAAAAAAAGCAGGGACAATTTGTCCCTGCTTTTTTTATGCATTTTTATGCGTGTTAGCAAGGAATTATTTCTTTTTCCTTGATCGAAGCCCCGCAATACCAACTAAGCCTGTGCCGAACAGCAACATGGTGGCCGGTTCCGGAACCGGTGAATTATTTGTATTGACATTAATATTGTCAACGGCAAACGATTCATCATTTCCGCCCTGCCAGCCGTCGCCATCAGCAAACCAGGCAATGGTTAAGGAGTCGGCAGAGTGGGTCAGCCCTGTCAGGCTGATATGGTATGCCGAGTCGTTCCAGTGGCTATTGTAGATATTTGATCCAGAGGTAAAGGAGGGACCTGTGTACGATTGATCGGTTGTTGTAAAATTGTCAAATGTTTCCTGGAAGACACTGTTTCCATCCAAAGTTACATTGAAATAATCAGGAGCTATGTACCCTGTTGATCCGTACCAGGTATTACCGTCCCAGGAATCAATAACGGCCAGATCAAATTCTAAATCAAGCGTTGTGTGACTGCCAAGGCTGGATAAATTCAAGGTGATGGCGCTGCCGCCTGACCAGTTGAAATAGTCTCCAAACCCATGGGCCGAATAACCACCGGTTGTTGTTACTGCTCCTCCTGTAATTTCTGCCGGGGAGGTACCCGTTTCAAAATTATAAAAATCGGCATAGGCAAAACTGCTCAAGCTGATAATGGCCAGACCTGTTGTCACGCTCCCAAAAAGTTTTATCATTATTTTTCCCCCCTCTTGCTAAAATTGGACATTAAAATATTCTTATCTTGAAAGTGATTATGCAAATATTGGTCCAAATATAAGTAATAACCACATTGCTGTGAAATCATTAGGTAATAAATTAATTCTTAGAAGGAGGATTTCTTCTTTTTCCGGTTTTCCGTATTCGGTTTTCCGGAAACTGTTCGCATCTCCGGAAAAAAGGCATTTGAAAATTTAGCAATGCAAGGAGGAGCCCTTATCTCAACTGCTCGTCAACCGCCGTAATATTTCCAATCCATCCGGGGTGAATGGTTCTTTTTTGCTTAAATCCAGGGCCTGGTCAATGGTCATAAACCATCCGTCCGCCACCTCTTCAGGCTGGAAGGTAAAGGGGCCTTCATGGATGCAGGAAAATATTCTTCCCCACACCCGGTTGTCAGCATCCTCGTAATAGCGATCAAAAAGAAACTGTATCTTCGCCTTGATACCGAGTTCTTCTTCCAGTTCTCGGTCTGCCGACTGTTCGTAACTCTCTCCGGCCAGGACAACGCCGCCTGCGGCCACATCGAGATAGCCGGGATACATGTCCTTGCTCAGGGTCCGCTTTTGGACAAAAATCTTTTGGTTTTTATTGAACACCAGGATATATGAGGCCCGGTGGATCAGTCGTTGTTTTCGCATGATATGGCGGGCGACAGCGGCTATTTCATTGTCATCCGCATCAACAATCTGCACAATTTCCTGGTCGGGATTAAGCATTATGATTCATCTTCCATGGGGGCTCGATCAAAAATAACTTCGTATTCTGAGTTGACACTGCAACATATCTTCAGCCGATCTTCAATCATGAAATCCTCGACGTAGCCCTGCTACGCCTGCGGTTTCATTCAATCAGATCGACTAAATCTATATCATTTTGTCCACTCATCTCTACGAAGTTATTTTTGATCTAACCCCAAGTTCATTTCGGTGACGAAATTCAAAACAGCGGTGCACGCTTCCCTTTTGTTTAAAATCCATCGGCAGGGTCTGGTTGGTGATTTCCTTAACGGCAAAGTCATCAACCAGGTCGGGCGCCAGAGAAAATTTTCTGAAATTGGTAGAAAAAAGAAGAATGCCCTCTCTTGAGAGGTGTTCCATGGCAAGGCGAAGAAGTTCCTCATGTTCGTCCTGGATGGAAAAGGTTTGTTCCCTGTGCCGATTATTGGAAAAGGTCGGC
>WGCP01000101.1 GCA_015493715.1 Desulfobulbaceae bacterium | reverse complement strand
TTTTCGCTCGATCTCTGCGTTACAGGAAAATGAAAAATGCTCACATATGACCAATATGCTGCGCTTTTTAATTTTGCTGTTCCTTGACCTCGAACGAAAATTCTAATTTTTCAAGGCACCCTTTCTTCATGTGCCATGCTGCAGAATTTCGGGCAGGAGATGTAATATGTTGAAAACATTTGTGCATTTGATCATTATAGCCGGTCTGTTTTTTGGAAGTTTTGCCGTCTCCCATGCCGGTGAGCTGGATGCCGCCTTTGGCGTTGACGGGCGTGTGTCTCTTGAGTTCGGCGCCTATGGTGATCGCGCCCAGGCCGTTGTTATCCAAAAGGATGGCAAGATCCTTCTGGGCGGTTCTTCAACCAATGACGAATCACTGGCCGTGTCCCTTCTTCGACTTCTTCCCGACGGCAGCCCCGATCCCGAATTTAACGGGGACGGTACGGTCATCGCCGATATCAGCAGTGCTGATGATGAAATTCTGGCCCTTGCTCTGTCATCTGATGGCGACATTGTTGCCGGCGGCTACACCGGCAATGGCAATGACCGTGATTTTCTTTTGATGCGTTTTCATTCCGATGGCTCAATAGACACCGATTTCGGTGATCATGGCCGGGTCGTTACCGCAGTCGGCAACAGTGATGATGAGATTACGGCGCTTGCTGTTGACAAAAACGGTGACATCTTGGCGGCAGGCAATGCCGCCGGGACCAAAGGCCGTGTCGTTGTGCTCGGCCGATACCGGAAGGATGGCCGACTTGATACCGGTTTCGGGGATCATGGAATGAGCCTGACCGGGGTCGGCGTCGATGCCCTGGCACAGGGCATGGTGCTTGACAAGGAGGGCCGTATTATTGTTTCCGGTTCCTATACGGACGGTACCCGTACTCGGGTGATGCTTGCCGGTTTTACCGGTGATGGTCGCCTGGACGCCGGTTTTGGAAGCGAGGGCATCGGCACGACGTTAAGCAGCGACGAGGTGTCCGAGGGTTATGGCATGTATCAGGCTGAAAATGGTGATTTCTATGTCGCCGGTTCGGTTGGGCCGGAAGGAGAACGGGCGGCCGCTCTTTTTCGTTTTACCCGCAATGGCCGTGCTGATACCGCATTTGGCGACAATGGCATCCTGGTGACTGAAATCGGACCGGAGGATGATGTCCTGTACAGCCTTGCCGGTGATGCAGAGAGTTTGAATGGAGCCGGCTTTACCACGACAAATGGTAATCGTAATTTTTTGCTGATTACCTATGACCGGCCAAATGATGACACTTCGGATCCTGCCGCAGAGCAGGAAAATAAGAGTGCCAGCCTGCATATCGGCGATCTGCAGGTCAAGGAATCGTTGGCCTCCTTCAAGCCGGAACCTGAATCGGATGAAAATCAACTGCTGCCGGCCGTGGTGACCACCTCTTTTGGAGCCGGTGAATCGGTGAGTTACGGCCTGGCCATGCAGAAGGACGGCAAGGTCGTCACCGTGGGTACGGCCGGTGACAACGGCACCACCAGCGCCGTGGTGGCCCGTTTTGGTAAGAGCGCAACCCTGAAAGCGGCCGCCGGCGGCCCGGTGGACAACAATGTCAAGATAACCACCCTGCCGATTACCGATATCAAAGCGACCGGGGCCTTTTCCGGCGGCAATATCAATGCGGCACTTGGCTCGGTTACCCAACGAGGTGTTGTCTTCTCCATTGCTCCCTATCCGGTCTGTAAGGGCGATTGTGCAACCGGCGGCAGCGGTGGCGGCTTTGATGGTGGCGGAGGGGACTCCGGTGGTGGATCCGGTGGTGGTTCGGGTGGCGGAACGGATGCAACTGCTCCAATCATTACTAACGCAACGCCGGGGACCTTTACATTGGCGGATTCCATAAGGCTTTCCGTAACAACCAATGAAAATGCAACCTGCAAGTACAACAAAGATTCGGATGTTGCCTTTGATTCAATGACGGGCACGTTCAGCGGGGCGGGGAGTACGAGCCATACAAGTGATGTGCTGCCGCTCAAAACTCCAATTTCCTACAATTATTTTGTTCGCTGTAAGGATAGCGCAGGCAATGAAAATTCTACGGGATTAGCGATCACCTTTACCGTGACCAATGCAACCTCTTTCCTGCCGATTCATCCCCTTGATGACGCAGGTCATCTGCTGGCTGACGCCTCCGAAAGTATAGGAAATTTTCTGGTCCCATCCGCCCATGCCCAGGCCGTCAACAGCAACACAACATCTGCCGTAACGACCACTACGTCGACGTCCTCTTCGTTGAAGCTGCTGAAAGAAGGCTTTACTAATGACGGCGGAGGAACAGGTCTGTACAGCTCCATTCTCAAGGATCTGGCTCCGGATACCCGTTATTATGTTCGCGCCTATGCCATCGTCGGTGGCGTGACCTATTATGGTCCTCAAATCCTCTTTGAAACGTCCAGCGCCTGTTTCATCGCCACTGCCGCCTATGGGTCGCTGCTTGATCCGGCCGTGGTTATATTACGTGAGTTTCGGGACCATTACCTGAACACGAATTCCCTCGGCAGAAAATTTGTTGCCTGGTATTATACCAATTCACCTCCATTTGCCGACAGGATAGCGGCCTCACCCCGTCTGCGGTTCGTGACCCGCATTCTGCTGGTACCGGTGATCGGTGCAGGTTGGCTGTTTCTGCATCCGCCGGCGGCGGGAATACTGTTTCTCCTGCTCTGTCTGATGATCATTGCAGTCCGACGAAGACATCGCAGTTCATCCCTACTTGCCTGAGGGCACATTGTGTTTTGTATTGATTAGATAAATTTTTTTATGGTTTTTTTATGCATATGAAGAGTAAAGGACATTCCATCGCCCAACAGGGCTTTACCCTCATCGAGCTTATGGTGGTCATGGTTATCCTCGGTATTTTGGCGACCATGATCGTGCCTCGCATTATGGACCGGCCGGAAGAGGCCAGACGCACCAAGGCGGCCATTGATATTCAGGCCCTTGAGCAGGCCTTGAAGCTGTATAAACTTGATAACGGTAAATATCCAACGACGGAGCAGGGGTTGCAGGCCCTGGTGGAACCACCCTCGGTCGGTAAGCTGGCCAAAAGATGGCGTAAGGGTGGCTACCTTGATAAGAATAAAGTACCCACGGATCCCTGGGACAATGATTTTGTCTATATCAGTCCGGGGCTGCATTCGGATTTTGACCTGATGTCCTACGGCGCCGACGGTGAACCCGGCGGTGAGGGCAATGATGCCGATATCAACAACTGGGAACTCAAATAATTTTTTGAGAATTTTTTTATTTATATCTGAAAATCACCGGTAGCAAGGAACTAACCATGCCGAAGTTGGTGGTTTTCATCGTTCGTTGTGGCTGGATTACCTGGTCCAGCTATGCTGGTTTATCTCCCCGGTTTCTGCAACAACGTCGAAAAAACGGTTTTACCCTGATGGAGTTGCTCGTCGTCATGGTCTTGCTCTCCCTGCTGACCGCCTTTGCCGTGCCCAAGATCCGAACTTCCCTGTTTACCGATCAACTCAAGGCAACGGCCCGCAAACTGATCGGCCTTGTCAATGAAACCGGGCAGCAGGCCAGGATTGAACATCGGCCGTACCTGCTGATTTTTGATCCTGCAGCGCGGGTCTTTACGGTTCGGGCCGCCGAGAACAAAGAGGCAAATACACCGCCGTCCATCCGGCCGCTGCATCTGTCGTCCGGTGTTCGGGTTGTTGATTTCAGCTCGGTTCATGGGGGCAAGAGAGACTCGGGCGAGCTCAAATTGTGGTTTTCTAAAAAGGGGTATGTCGATAAAACCCTGATCCACTTACAGGATGATTCAGGCCGGGAAATGACCCTGGCTCTGTCACCTTTCCTCGGCGTCACCAGGTTATACGACTCGTATCGGACGCTTGAACAGGATACCTTCCAATGATGGTTCGATCCCGGGCGGGATTCACACTCCTTGAGGTCATGGTTTCGGTGACCATTATCGGTATTGCACTGGTCACCCTGATCGGTGCCCAATCGCAAAGTATTTCAATAGCCACCGCCTCCCGTTTTGAAACCACAGCATCTCTGCTGGCCAGGCAGAAAATGACCGAACTTATCCTTGGTGGTTTTGATGAACTGCAGTCGGATGAAGGGAATTTTGCTGAGGACTTTTCCGACTATCACTGGAAGGTAGATATCCAGGAGCTTGGTGAGGATGATACGGGTATCAAAGGCGGTGGTGATATGTTGAAGGCCGTTGATCTGACCATAACATCTGATCTTGAGGCGGATGAACGGTTTGTCGTTCGTCGAATCATGATGGCGCCCATCAAACCGGCTGGTTCGTCGTGATGAAGATGAGGGGATTGCGCAGCGGACCGGACGGGAACAGTCTTCTTTACTGTTGCCATGGATTTACCTTGCTGGAGATCATGCTGGCAACCGTGATTCTGGCCTTAGTCGTCAGTATGATCACTCTGTCGCTTTCCGGCTCTCTCCGGGTTGTGGAGGCTACCCGGGACCAGGGCGATCTCTACTATCGGGCCCAGGTGGCCATGGAACGAATCTGCCGGGATCTCGAATCGGCAATCCTGACCGATGACGGCGAGTTCGTCGGTCATCCGGTTGAGGGTGGGGAAACAAAACAGGCTATCTTACGCTTTGTCTCCATGGCCCATCAGATCTTTGATCCAAAAAAAGGCCATCCCGGTATGGCGGAAATCAGCTATCTGCTGACACAAGACCCTGAGAATAATGGGCAATTGCTTTTATTGCGCAGTGATCAGGTGGCAGTGCCGCGCGGGAAAAAAACGGATGGACGGAAAGTCGGGGAAAATGGATTTTTGCTCACCGATCATCTGCGCTCCGTGGTATTTACTTATTTTGATGCCCAGGGAGAAGAGCATGATTCCTGGGACACCAGACTTGATCCGGACGCCGGCGCCGACGAAAAAAAACGCAAACATCGGCTGCCGACGGCGGTTGGCTGTACCCTGGAGTTTCGGCTGGATACGGATCGGAAAACCGACCTGCGTTTTCAGACCAAAGTAGTGCTTCCCACCGGTATGATCAGCGCAAGTGGGCAGTAATTCGGATATCTTATGAAACACGATTGGAGTTTTCTTCCATTGCGGTTGTTGCAGAAAAAGGGTATCCGTCATTACATTCATGCCGTATTCGTCGACGATTCAGGTATGGCCCTGTTGATGACCCTGGCCGCCATCAGCTTTCTGGTTGCCGTTACCGTTGATCTGGCAACCAGCGTCAATTGGCAGATGCAGGCTTCACGTGGTCTGCAGGAGTCCGTGCGCATGGATGAGGCGCTTATTTCCGGTCTTAATCTTGTCCGTGCCTCGTTGTTTGCCGATCAGCGGAAACAACAATATGACACCCTGCTTGACGGGTGGAACACTCCTGATGAAGAGGCCCTGCGCACGCTCTTTGCCGGTATGCAACTCTCCGTCCATGTGCAGGACATGTCGGGCAGGATTCAGATTAACCAACTGGTAGGGAGCAAAAAAAATAAAAAGAAACAGAGCCGGGGGACACGGCGTCAACCAGGATCGAAGGTTCCGGGAAAAGTAAACGGCAAGGATCCTGAAAAATTACAGCGCGAGCTCTGGATTCGTTTTCTTCTCTCTGGAAAATTTGCCGTTGAAGGGCAGCAGGAGGCTGTAGCCCTGGTTGACGCCCTCAGCGATTGGCTGGATGAGGACGATAATGAGCGGGACCACGGAGCGGAAAGCGGCTATTATCAGTCGCTCGAGACACCGTATGTCTGCAGGAATGGTCCATTGCAGTATCCGGAAGAGCTGCTGCTGGTCAAGGGCTTTACCCGGAAACTTGTGTATGGAGATAAGGAACATGAAGGAATTATTGACTATTTGACAATTTATGGTCAGGATGGCAAGATAAATATAAACACCGCTCCTCCTCGTGTCCTGCAGGCTCTGGCCCCCGGAGTAGATGAAGACATGGTTGGCGCACTCGTTGCTTTTCGAAAGGAAAAAGAGAATCTCCATGCCCTGGAAAATCCGCAATGGTACCGGCATGCTCCCGACTTCCCAGGTGATATTGTCTTTGATGGCAATCTTGTCACGACGATAAGTTCGTATTTTCTGGTGACCATAACAGCGGACATCAACGGATTGGAAGAGACCGGCACCGCCTTTCTTTATCGGGACCCACAGACAAAGGAGCAGCAGTTGTTGAGCTGGCGGGTGGACTGAGCCTGAGGACTGTTTACCCGTGACTTTGCCCGCAACCCAAATACAGGAGCGGATTTGTCTGCGATATTTTTTCATGGTTGTTGCGATTGTTCACCACATAACAGGCGAATCAATTCCCCCTACGGCACGTGCAATAATTATTGATGGTGTCGTGAAATAAAAAAACATGGCAAAACGAATACTCAGCCTTGATATACAGGAAGATATGCTCTGCTCTGTTGTTATTGAACAACACGGCTCGGAGCTGCTTGTCCTTGCCTGTGCATCGATCAGGATTGATGATGCTGGCGGGCTGTCAACCGCCGTGACCGACCTGCTTGCCCGGCTTGATGTTGCCGTCGACGGCTGTGTCATCGGCCTGCCGCTTTCCGCGCTGAGCTTTCGTAACCTGACCCTGCCCTTTACTGATCGAAAAAAAATGGCCCAGGTCCTGCCCCTGGAGCTTGAAGAACAGCTGCTAACGCCTGTTGACCGACAGATCATTGATTTTGCGGTAATCGGCACAGACGACCAGGGAAGCAGGGTAATGGTGGCCGCAGTAGAAAAAGATATGCTGACAGGCTTTTTTCCTGCATTAATGGAAAATGGACTGCCGGTGCGAACCATTGCTGTTTCCCTTGAGCTCCTGGTGCGGCAATATATGGCCGGTGACCAGGTTCA
>WGCP01000100.1 GCA_015493715.1 Desulfobulbaceae bacterium | reverse complement strand
CACAGGAGGAATGTATGAAAAAGGCATGTTGGTCCATGGCCGTCGCTTTTGTCCTTGTCGCCGGAAGCAGCATGGCTGCGGATGTGCATTGGAGTTATACCGGGGAGGTCGCGCCTGCGCATTGGAGTGAGCTTGATCCCGCTTATGAGATGTGTGCAAAGGGTATGAATCAAAGCCCCATTGATCTGACCGGGTTCGTTGAGGCCGATCTTGCACCCATTACCTTTCATTATACCGGCCTTGCGACCGAGGTCGTCAACAACGGCCATACCATTCAGGCAAATTACACCGCTGGCTCCACCATAGAAGTGGCGGGCAAAATTTTTCAGCTGAAACAGTTTCATTTTCATTCACCGAGTGAAAATACGATTAACGGCGAATCTTTTCCCCTGGAAGCCCATTTTGTGCATGTGGCCGAAGATGGTTCCCTGGCCGTTGTCAGCGTTTTGTTTCAGATCGGCGAGGAGAATGAAGCACTGGCGAGATTGTGGAAGCAGATGCCGCGCAAAGCCGGAAAAAAGGCCGCCATGGCCTCCCAGGTACGAGCCCAGGATCTGATGCCCGAGGATCGTGATTACTATCGGTATAACGGTTCTCTGACAACACCGCCCTGCACTGAGGGCGTCCTCTGGCTGGTAATGAAACAGCCGTTGACCATCTCAAAGGCGCAGGTTGATGAATTTATTCATGTCATGCATCATGATAATAATCGACCGGTGCAACCCGTGCATGCCCGCCCTGTGCTGCAGTAATACCTGTTTTTTTCTGCGCCCTTCATTGGCCGTGGTTGATGAAAATCTCCTCGGAGGACATGGCTGGCCATGCCGGGGAGATTTTCATCGTTAATTGTGGCTGGCCATCCGGAACCTTCATTACGTTTCGTTTACCTGGTTCAGTCATGCTGGTCCATTCGAAAATAGAGAGTTTTGAGTTCCGGGTTTTATAGTTATCGCCCCGCCTGCAGTCGGGGTGGAACAATCCGGGTAATATGAGGAATAACAAAATCCCCTGATCGCATTAGCGATCAGGGGATTTTGTTTGTTGTCCGGATATATTTTGTGTATGTCCGGAGAAACCGGTCAAGACTCCAGTCATCGATCCCGGTTTTCCGCAGAAAAATTATTTCGGGGCGTATCCGTCATATTTGTCCCAGTACTGGCAGAAATAGGCATCAATCTCCTTATCAAAGATGCATTCCTTGCCGTCTATCTTTTTATGCCCGTTGGGAAACATTTTTTCATGTTCCGCCCGGGGAATCTTTTTGAACAGATTGCCCTGGTTGGTGGTCACTGCCGGTCGGCTGGTTGCCTGGGTACAACCGGTAAGCATGGCCGTTGACAGAAAAAGAACCGCGCCTGCTGCAAGTAATAAATTCATTTTCATAAGATTGACTCCTCTGTTGAATTATAAAGAGACTCTGCTGCCACAACATATAGTTAAATGAAAACTTCTCTTTAATATAAACAATTATCATTAAATGGAAAAAATCAAGTAGTGAAGGAAAAAAACAGATAATCTCATGAAAATCGGTAATACAGAACCCGCACCTCAGAACGCGTCGGTTTTAGAGAAATCTTCATACCGTTTCTGAAATTTATGGAATCAAATTTTCCCCAAAAACAGGGAAGGTATCACCGGCTTAATTCAGGTGGTATGATCTTTTCCCTTTTTCTCTGTCTCCCTTGGGGGTAGTCTATGGGTGAAGGATGGAACGACAATATTATCGAATGTATAATCAGAAAGAAAATCATGACCAGTCCCCAGACAACTCCGAAAAAGATAGAATCTGCGGCCCTGCAGGCCAATCTGCAGGAGACGGCCGGTCGGGTCGTCATTGATCCCCGTTATCAACCCCTGCAGGCTATTGTCAACCGGTTTCAGGGGCTTTCAATCAAGCTGGAAAAACTGCTTTACGAGATCAATCATCCCTACCGCAACTGGCAGATGATTATTCCTGAGCTGCGTGCCTTTGTCCTGAAAAACCTGCATCACTATCGGAAACATCCGCAGGGGCCGGAGGCCTTTTCCCTGTTCACCTCTATTTTCCTTGATGCTCTGGAGGAATCGCAGAAAAACGGCCATCTGGTCCGGAGGATAATGGAGGCCATGCTTGCCTATACGGACAAGCTGATCAACTCCATGGACTATACCTGTCTTCTCCGGTATCAGGACGTACTCAATACTTTTTTTATTCGTCTGCGTCATCTTGACGAGTTGGACCATCGGGTGATGATGTTTATGGTCCAGGGCCATCATCCCATGAAGAGGATGGCCTTGCGTCTGATCTCCATTGCCAGGGGAGAAGAGAAAAGAGAATCTTTTGATTACAGGCCGATTGCCCGTCTAATGCGAAAAATTCTCCAGCTTAACTACGGGTATTGGCTGGGCGAGGAGGATCCGTTGCCCTGGTTTGAGGAGCAGTGCGGCGAGTATTGCGCCGATTGGCAGGCCGGACCGCTGCTTAGCGCCATCTCCCACGCGCGCATCCGCAAGCATCAGCAGGCCCTGGAACGGATTGATATAGAGGCCGATCCCCTGGCTGGCCTGGAAAAGATCCTGCAGTTGCCGGCCCATATGGATATCGTCCGCCTCTACCGTGATATCCCAGCCACCCTCGGTGCGCAGACGGAAGAGGAGAAGGGCTCCCCCTTTGCCGAAAACCGCAAGCTGCTCTTTCTTTTTCGCATCATGGACACACCCGGGCTCTATCTTATCCATGAGGAGAGCCTGCGGGAAATCAATCGCTCCCTTGTTCAGTTGATCCGCAAGCAGAGTTTTGAGGATATCGAACAGTTTTTCATCACCACCTTTCAACTGCTCAAGGCCAATGTTCGCAAATATCCCCACACTTCGCTCCAGTGCATCCAGGTGATCGGCGGCGAGGTGTTCAAGCGGGGAAATTCCCGTCTGGTCGAGGCCTTTTTGTGGCAGGCGGTCCGGTTTGGTTTTCAGTATGCCAATGTCATGGGGGTGGATGAGGACTGGCAACCGTTAACCAATCCAGCCCATCTGGCCAATATCAGGGTCTGGCTACATCTGATCATGCAGGAGCCCAAGTGGTGCTCTATTTTGTTTTCCGCCTTGATCATCAATATCAAGCTCTCCGGCACCTGCGTCAAGGACACGGATCTCTTCCAGCGTGATATTACTGACTTGCTCAACCATCCCATCGGGCCGATCTATAACCTGGCCAAGCAATTCACCAAGCTGATGCCGGTCTTTTTCAACGAGATAGGCGCCGAGGGCGAGTTGCGGGAGGTATCCACCGAGCTTGATGAACTGCACAAGCGGCGGGACCTGCTCATCCATTTTCTGCGTAAACAGAGCCATGTGGAGTCAAGCAATCTGATCGTTGATTTCATTAAGGCAATTTTTTCCTTCTGGCTGACCCTGGACAAACAAGTCCTCCAGGAGTACCTGCCCGAGGAAATCCTGGCTCAGATTGATGTTTCCGGTCCCTTTGTCGATGAGCAGCATGCCCTTGCCGTTTGCATACAACGTGAGCTGCAGTTTGATTCCATGCAGGACATCCTTTTGTGGGACGATGCGGAGCGGCGCCGATTTCTGGAGCGCCGACAGGATATCTCCGTAGTTGAGCGCAAGCGTTTTGAGCTGTTGGTCAGAATGTTTAAGCTGCTTCATCAGAAATACAATCTCGGCCTTCCGGAGCTGCGCAATCAACTGCAACAGGCGGCGAAAAGCGGTTTTCAGGAGATGGAAGACCTGCTGACGGTACTGGAAAAATGTGACACGATGAAGTGTCTCGGTGCCCTCATGGACCACCTTGAATACCTCAAAGAGATCATCCTGAGTGACGAGGTGTTTGAACCCCGGGAGGAGATTTACTATAAACGCCATATTGCCGTGGATATCCCATCGGTTTACGGCCGCTACAGTGAGCGTAAATTCGATGCCTTAGGTCTGACCTTTCGTTTGGAAAACCTGGCCAACATCTATCTGGAGCGGCTCTCGCATACCATTAATCTCAATTTTATCACCCAGGCTACCTTTATCAAGATCGTCAAATGTCTGCGTCTCTATCTTCGGGCGCTCAGGATAGACGGCATTTCCTCCCGCCGCCTGGATACCTATGCCAGCTTGCTGGCCTCTTCCATCGCGATCAAACGGTTTTCCTATACCCAGCACCT
>WGCP01000099.1 GCA_015493715.1 Desulfobulbaceae bacterium | reverse complement strand
TTATTATCCTGAGGTCTTTACTCTTCCACCATCCAGAACCACTATGAGTGCAGTACCTGCTAAAAGTAAAAATCAGTTTGAACGTTTCCTGCATTCGCAGACTTCAAGTTCCATCGTCCTGATGCTGGCAACTCTGGCCGCCGTTCTCTGGGCAAATTCCCCCTGGGCCGATTATTATATTAAACTCGGTCACCTGGGAATCGGCACTCATTTTAACGGCCGCCAATATCAGCTCTCACTTGACCATTGGGTCAAAGACGGCCTCATGACCATCTTTTTTTTCGTAGTCGGCCTGGAAATCAAGCGGGAAATACTGATCGGCGAACTTTCTTCCCTGAAAAAGGCCGCTCTACCGGTCATGGCGGCTGTCGGCGGTGCCGTACTGCCTGCATTGATCTACTTTTTTTTTAACCCGGCAGGTGCTTCGGCAAGCGGCTGGGGCGTACCCATGGCCACGGACATCGCCTTTGCTCTCGGCCTGTTGGCTCTCTTCGGTCGGCGGGTACCGATAGGGCTCAAGATTTTTCTCACGGCTCTTGCCATTGTTGATGATCTGCTGGCGGTCCTGGTTATCGCTGTTTTCTATACGGATCGTATCTATTTTCCGGCCCTTGGAGCCGCCTTCCTCCTGCTGACCCTGCTATTTCTTCTCATAAAGAATCACGCCGGCAATCCGTTCTTCTTCTTTTGTCTTTGTTTTGCGGTCTGGGTCTGTATCTTTCTGTCCGGTATTCATGCCACCATTGCCGGTGTGCTGCTTGCCCTGATTATTCCGGTCAAGGCGACGATGGAACCAAGCATCTTTTTTGCAACAATAAAACGTCACAAAGCCTTGCTGAAAAAAAACAACCTTACCCGACATTCCATGGTCGCCGATAAACAACAAAGGGTTGCCATTGAACAGATTTATCTGGCTGCCCAACGGATGATTCCCGCCGGCATCCGTATGGAAGAGGCCCTGCATCCGGTGCAGGCGTTCCTGATCCTCCCTCTCTTTGCACTCTTTGCTGCGGGAGTCTCGATAAACGGAGAAATTCTGTCCGCTTTTCCCGACGGAATCAGCCTCGGTATTATCGCCGGTCTGTTTCTGGGCAAGCAGATCGGCATCCTTGGTTTCAGCTTGGCCATGGTCAAAAGCGGCTGGACCTCGTTGCCGACAGGGGTTACCTGGGGCCAACTCTGGGGAGTCTCCCTGTTGGGTGGAATAGGGTTTACCATGTCCATATTTATAAGTGAGCTTGCCTTTACAGATCCGACACAGCTGGCCGAGGCAAAAATTGCCATTTTTGCCGCCTCTCTTCTTGCCGGTATTGCCGGTAGTGTTATCCTCAATATCTACCTGCCCAAACGATAATTTATTCCTGTCAACTACAATAACCAACAGACAAATGGATAAACCTCTCTGGAAAAAAACCTGGCTCCTCACTCTCTGCGGCTTCCTGCTTAGCCTTACGGCTTTCCTGGTAATCCTGCCGGTGGCCACGAAATACTATCTCAGCAAATGGCTGATCGACAACGGTGCCGACAAGGCCGTTATTGAGCATGTCCGGATTAATCCCTTTACCGGAAAAGCCGGTCTTCAGGGGGTCACCGTTCAAATAGGCGGCGCAACGGTTCTTGCCGATGCCGACATTACGTTTGATATCGCCATGCTGCAGCTCTTCGGTAAACGGGCGGTCGTGCAAAGCAGCCTCCTCAAGGGAATCAGCCTTGATATCGAGTTGTATAAAGACGGCCGAATGCGGTTCGGCTCCTATACCACCGCACCGTCGTCATCATCCGCCATCAAGCAGACGAAGCCACAGCCTTCTCTCTGGAGCTTCTCCGCCAATCACATTGAAATGGCCGACAGTACCGTCCGGTTCACCATGCCGGAGCTACACCTGACACTCAAGATAGACAAGGCATCTCTGAGCAAATTTACCACGGCGCCCGGTGATAAATCAGGGGCTTTTACTCTTTCCGGTTCCGTAAACGGCGCACCGGTGGCCGTGGATCTAAAAACCCTGCGAATTACGCCCGACATCGTCGCCCAGGGCGATGTTCATGTGGCCGGTTTTACCCTGAATACCTTGAGCGCCTTCCTTCAACCCACCCTCAACCCCTTTACCGGTAACGCCTCCGTGGATGGGAACACAATGTTCCGGATGACGGATGCCGGCGATATTTTCGTTGATTATGACGGGATGCTTAGCGTGGACAGGGGTCATATTGCAGGCAGATCCTTTTCCGTCAAGGGAGCTCCGGTACGCTGGGAAAAGGGAAAAATTCATTTCTCCATGACGGAGAAAGAGGGAATCAAAGTCGATGTTAACGGCAGATTAACCGGAAAAGATATTGGTGTGGACATTCCCGATCCGGTTATCAAGGTACGAGGGCCTGCCGTTGATATCAACGGCGAGGTAAAGGTCACTATTGATGATACAGTCAAGGTTGACGCCACTGCCGGGCTTGCCCTGAAAAAACCAACTTTTTCCATGCCGCCCCTCAGCGCCGGGATGAAGTCCCTCGTATGGCAGGGCAAAAATCGACGGATTCGCTACACCTCCGGCACCAAAAACACGCCCCTAGCGGTAACCGTCGAGGGACAACTCATCACCGACCAACCGACCTTTACCGACCAGGACCCGGAGATCCAACTTGCTACCAAAAGTGAGCGGATATCCTGGAACGGTACCATCTCCTATGGAGCAGGTACCGGTAAGCGGCCGATATCTTCCCTTAAAACACAGGGAAAATTTGCCGGCAACAATCTCGCATTTTCCCAGGGCGATTTCCTCAACTATACCCAGAAATCACTGACGAACTCCGGAAGTATCAACGTCGACTTTGGGACAAAAGTTCCTCTTAAACTTCAGCTTGACACTGCTATTGCCGGTAAGGATATATCCCTTAATCTCAAAGGGGCCGGGCTTACCATACATCAGCAATCAATTGATATTACCGATAAAGGAAAATTATCTCTAAAAAAGAATCTTACCGTCCAGGGAACCGGATCACTGAAAGCAAATGGTTTAACCATTAATACCACTAAGCAAAAATCTCCCCTTGCCGATCTGAAACAATTCACCATAGAAGCCGTTCAGGCTCCGGGGGGAAGCACAATCACGATCGGCAAGGCCACGGCAGACAATCTGACGGTACAGATCGATGGAAACATGCCGCTTGCCGTTTCCGTGCCCGACCTAACCATACACAATCTGCACAGTACGGATCTGAAAACCTATACAATAGCAAAGGTGACGGCCCAGACCCCGATAATTACGGCAAAGAAAAACAAAGCAAAACTGGCGGGTTTAAACAGTCTTGAAATCCGTCATCTTACAGCGGACACTTCCGGCACGGTTTCCATTGACCGCATAAACTTCGATGATCTCTCTTTTCTTGGGACCTCCAAAAAAGTCGGCGACAATATCTGTACAATAGGCGGCGCCGCACTTTCAAAAATCGGCTGGAATCCCAAAACCGGTCTGCGGGGAAATTCCCTGAGCTTTTCCGATCTTTTCTGTAACCTGGTACGGGAAAAAGACGGAGGTCTTGTTCTCGCAAAACGGCTTGCCGCCATGCGTAATCCGGCCGAGAAACCAACTAAAAAAGCGGTCACACAGAACCGGAAAACAGAGACCACGCCCATTGCTCTTGCCAAGGTAACCCTGCGTGGAAAAAACACCATCCACTTTGAAGACCACACCTTGGAGGTTCCTTTTACCAGCAACCTGGGCATCCATACCCTGCAGATACAGGGGATTGACTCTAGGAAACCAGACAAACCGGCATCTCTACGCATGGAAGGGTCGTTGGAAAAACGGGCGCCGCTAAAAATAACCGGAACCATAGCGCCTTTTTTACAGGACCTTGCCCTGCAATTACATATAAGCCTGAAAAATTATCCTCTCTCGCATCTTTCCGCCTACACGGTGCAATCGGTCGGGGTGGCACTGGCAAGCGGATCCATGCGCCTGACAAGTGATATTTCACTGAAGAAACGTCAACTGGACATGAAGAACAAGGTGGTGCTCCAACAACTCAAGACCAGCACCATTTCAAAGGAACTGGCTAAAAAACTTGATAACCAGCTGCCCGTGCCGTTGGATTCCGCTCTGGCCATGCTCAGGGACCGCAAGGACACCATTACTCTGGATGTTCCCCTAAGCGGTCCCATCGACAAACTCAGTGTCGGTATTTCCGATATTCTTATTACCGCACTCGGTAAGGCCATTATCCCGGCCGCATCCGGTTACCTTGTCTATGCCCTTGGACCATATGGCGCTCTTGCCTGGGTCGGCATGGAAGTCGGCAGCAGAATGCTTGAAGTTCGCCTGCCACCGGTCGTGTTCAAACCAGGCGACGACAGTCTTCCGGAAAAAAGTGAGGATTATTTCAAGCGGTTGGCCGGGATACTGCAGGATAAACCAGACGTCGATTTTCGACTTTGTCCAAAAGTTTCGGCATGGGAAGCGGATCCGGACAGGACCAAAGAAGACGGAAAAAAGAACGACAAGCCGATACAGCTCAGTGACAGGGAACGAAACAGACTGATGGAGCTTGGTCAGAAACGGGCGCAGGACGTGAAGAAATGCCTGGTGGAGCAGTACGGCTGCGACAAGGACCGACTTCTTATCTGTACCACCCGGATCGAAAAAGATGCATCAGCAAAACCCCAGGTGGACATACGGATGTAGAAAAAACCAGCTCCCAACAGATCGGGCTTACAGGGCTACCAGTGCCGCACGCGGCCGGTGTCAAGATGGACGAAATCGGAAGTTCTGTAGTATCCGACACCGCCTCGTTTGAGGGAGAGTGCGCATTGCCGGATCTTGTTGGTCCGCACGCCGGTCAGACGAATATCAATGGCCTGACCGGCCATGTGCAGACTGTGTTTTGCCACGCCGGAACTGCGTGCCCGAAGGAGTCTGTTGGTTTTTGGCGAACGATAGCCGGAAATGACCTCAAAGGTGCCCTTGTGGCCGAGGGCGCATTGGACATCAAAAAGGATATCCAGTAATTTCGGGTCGATGGCATGAACTTGATCAGTTCGAAAATCACGGAGAAAATGATTTACCCGGTGCAAAGCCTTGGGATCGTAACAGCCGGGACAGCCATAGGAAACAGCAAGTTTTTCCCCGGTATGGGTATGGTAAAAATGAAGTGTTCGATTTCCAGGCATTGCCAGGCATCGTACCGGCTGCTGCAGGGCCACCAGACCGATCGTGCCGAGCATGGCTGATGATAAAAACCGTCTCCGCGTCATCAAACTATTCATAACCACGTATTCGCTCACCTGTTCTTGATTGAAATGTTCATTTAATCAACAAAATATCACGATAATTTCTCGCCGCAATGATTAGGTCATTACCTGATACAGGGGCAACTGTCAAGTCTTGGCCCGATTTCTTCAGCACACATCACCATGTATTTGACATCCCCCGGCATCCAGGAAAGAACAATTTTTCATCCCTGATGTTGAAGCAATGGCATCAATACGGTATTCTTGCCGTCATGGACAACCAGCGGCAATACGCTTTTTTCAACCGAACAGAATTTTAGTCACCTTATGACCGGATCATTCCCGATCAGCATCATTTCCGGAGGACAGACCGGCGCGGACCAGGCGGCCCTGGACGCAGCGATATTTCTACGCATTCCCCACGGCGGCTGGATATGCTCCGGCAGAAAAACAGAAGCCGGTCCCCTGCCGGACAGGTATCTCCTCAAAGAGCTTGAATCACCACGCTACAGAGACCGGACGGAAAAAAATATTCTGGCGGCCGACGGCACCCTGATCGTTTCCTTTGGCCCCCCGAGTGGGGGCACCGCCCTGACCGAAGCGCTGTCCGTCCGACATGATCGCCCCTTTCTGCGCCTTGACCTTGATGTCATCACGGAGACACAGGCCGCTGCCGCCCTGCTTTCCTGGTTGCAGGAACACAAGATACGCATTCTCAACGTGGCCGGACCGCGCGCCTCCAACGAACCCCGCATCCACGAGGCTGTTTATTCAATCTTGACTAATCTTGCATGGGAGGAACTCAGGCCATGAACGCCCCGATACACGCAAAACGATTTACCCGCCGCCAACTCCTGAAAATGGGGGCCGTCTCCACCGCCTCCATTCTGACGCCGGCGCTTTTTACCTCATGCGCGGTTGACCCGGTTACCGGCCAAAGCGAGATTGTTTTGCTTTCCAAAGCCGATGAAATAGCCCTGGACCGCAAGCAGGCTCCTTACCAGTTTTCCAGTGATTACGGAGTGGTGCAGGATGTACAGCTCAACGCCTATATCAACAGGGTCGGCCTGGAAATCGCCGCCCGGTCGCATCGGCCGCAAATGCCCTATTCGTTCAGGGCGGTAAACGCCGCCTACATCAATGCCTATGCCCTGCCCGGCGGTTCCATTGCCGCCACTCGGGGCATCCTGGTCGAGCTGGAGGATGAAGCCGAACTGGCCGCCCTGCTCGGCCATGAAATCGGCCATGTCAATGCCCGCCATGCCGCCGAAGCCGCCACCAAAGGAACCCTGGCCAATCTGTTGCTCGCCGGAGCAACGGTTGCCACCAGCGCCGCCGGTTACGGCAATGCCGCAGGCCTTGTCCAGCAGTTAGGCGGCATGGGCACAGGCGCCCTGCTTGCCCATTACAGCCGCGACAATGAACGCGAGGCCGACGCTCTGGGCATGGAATACATGACCCGGGCCGGGTACAGTCCCCTGGGCATGATACAGCTCATGGAGGTCCTCGAAAAAAACGGACACAGACAACCCGGCGCCATCGAGCTGATGTTCGCCACCCATCCCATGAGTCGGGAACGATTGGAGTGGGCCGAACAGGCGGCCAATACCACCTATGCCCGTTTCCGCTCCGGCGCCATGAACAGAGAACGATACATGGAGCATACCAGAGGGCTGAGGCGCATCAAATCGGCGATAGAGGCCATGGGCAAGGCGAATTCACTGTTAAACCGGGGAAAATACGGTGAGGCCGATCCCCTGCTCGCCCAGGCCCTGCGTGTCGCCCCCGATGACTATACGGCCCTGGTCATGCGGGCAAAATGTCAGCTCGGCCTGAAAAATACCCGTGAAGCCGGTCGACTTGCCCTTGCCGCCACCCGAGTGTACCCGACGGAGGCCCAGGGCCATCTTGTCGCGGCCATGTCCTTCTTTGTTGAGAAAAAATACAATCCGGCATACAAACAGTTCAATCGTTACGACCAACTTCTTCCGGGAAATCCGGAAATTACCTTCTTCAAGGGGCTCTGCCTTGAAGGCATGGGCAACCGAACGAAAGCCGCCCGCCATTATCGGGCCTATCTGCAGCGGGTTCGCCGGGGTAAAAACGCCGGCTATGCCTATAATCGACTCAAGACGTGGGGTTATATAAAATAAGAAGCAGAGAGAGATTAAACTAAACGAACAACTCATCCCTTCCTGTCCAGGGCCTTACGGACCATGACCGCCAGATCCCGCAACTCAACGGGTTTGAGTAACAGACCAACCGCGTGTACGGTTTTGATGCTCTCTTCATTCACCTTGTCGGAATAGCCGGTACAGAGAATAATCGGCAACTCCGGGGCGGCACGATGCAGCTCGCGTGCCAGTTCCAGACCGGTCAGGTCCGGCATGGTCTGGTCGGTTAAAACCAGGTCGTAGCACACATCTCCCTTTTTTATCTCATCAAGGGCGGCACGGGAAGAGCTGTTAACGCTGACCGTGTACCCGAGATGGGCAAGCATCATTCTGGAAGTTGCCAGAATATCTTCCTCATCATCCACAACCAGAATATGCTCGGTTCCCATCGGCAGCGGCGGTTGCGCCCTGGTCTCTTCTTCCGGCAGCGATTCGGCAATCGGCAGAAGCACCGTAAAAGTGGCGCCCTTGCCGGGAGCGGATTCGATAAAGATCTCACCCCCGAGATCACAGATAATCCCATGCACGACGCTCAGCCCCATGCCCGTTCCTTCTCCCGGCTCTTTCGTGGTGAAAAAGGGATCAAATATACGCTCGGCCACCGATGCCTCAATGCCGATACCGGTGTCCGATACCGTCAGCCGCACGCATTCATCCAGTTCCGTCTGAATATTCTTTTCATAGTCTCCCGTCTTCACCTTATCCAGTCTGACGCTCAACTCTCCACCCTGCTCACGCATTGCCTGAAAGGCATTGGTACAGAGATTAAGGACAATCTGCTGCAGCTGGGTGGAGTCGGCCAATATGAGGGTATCATCGACCGCAAGTTCTTGATGAATAATAATGGTCGAAGGCAGGGATGCACGCAGGAGTTGCAAACTTTCCTTGACCAGCGGCGTCACGGCAATCGGTCGCTTTTCGGCGCTTGACTGCCGGGAAAAGGTTAGAATCTGCTGGACAAGATCCGCCGCCCGACCTCCGCCTTTGCGAATATGCAGCAGGGTATCGTGAATGGGCGATTCGGGGTCTGTTTGCAAAAGGGCCATATCCGTAAAACCGAGTATTGCGCCCAGAATATTGTTGAAATCGTGGGCTATTCCTCCGGCCAAAGTACCGATGGCCTCCATCTTCTGGGCCTGCCGCAGCTTGGATTCCAGCTCCACCTCATGACTGACGTCCCTGTTCACCGCTACATAGTGGGTGATCTTGCCGGTGACGTCACGAACCGGCGAAATGGTCGCCATTTCCGTATACAACCGGCCGTCCTTGCGGCGATTGACGATCCGTTCCTGCCAGACCCGGCCGCTGGTAATGGTCCGCCACATGGTCCGGTAAAAACCGACATGATGTTTGCCGCTCCTGAGCATGCGTGGATTTTTACCTATTATTTCCTCTTTAGTGTATCCCGATGTCTTGGTAAATGCAGGATTGACATACTCCACGATTCCGGCCTGATTCGTGATAATCACCGACTCATTGGCCTGCTCAATGGCCGTCACCAGCCGCCTCTGCGTTGCCTCCTGTTTCAACTCCTCGGTCACATCTCTGAGTATGGAAATAAAACTGGTCTGACCACTGAAGATAAAGGGTGTCGAATTGATTTCCACATCCTTGACCACGCCTTTGGGGGTCACGATTTTGATGATCGAGGTCTCGGTTGGTTGACCCTTTCTGAGAGTATCAAATCGTGAAGATAAAAAATCCAGATAATCCTCATGAATATAATCATGGACGTTCGTGCCGATGATCTCTTCCGCCGCCATAGCGTCGAGAATCTGCATCACCGTCCGGTTGCCATAGGAAACACAGCCGTCCATATCATAAACGATCATGCCCATGGGAGTGAAATCAAGCAGCCGAAGCAACTGTTCTTCCACCACCCTGCGCTTTTGCACCTCACGGTTGCGGGCAATGGTCCTGGTCAGTAGATAACTGAGCAACAATACGGCGCAGACCGCCACGGCCGTGACCATCAACCATTGATTACGAAAGGCGCGCATGGCCGACAGCACCGCATTTTCCGGACTGGCAACCATGATCGACCAGAAGGTATCATCCCCCGGCAGCTTCACCGGCGCGTACACGGCATATCGGGTAATGGGGGCATCGTCGCCGTCCATGGACAGGGTTGCCGTGAAGTCACCGCTTCCCTGATGCCCCATCAGCATCTGCGCCTTGATCAGCCGCAGGGAGAGAGCATCGGCAAAACAATCCGAGGCGGAACCGATACCCGTCCGTCCCATCCGACAATATAGGCCTTCACCCCGGCGGCTGATCATCATGATAAGACCATGGTCGACGACTTTGATCCGACTGAGAAATTTTTCCACTATCGGATCAAAGGGCATCAGGAAGCCGAGACAGCCGACATAGGTTGTTCCCTCAAAAACCGGATAGGCAAAGACAAGAGAACGGACACCGGACAGAGAGGAAAAGACATCGCTTATGAAGGATTTATTTGATTTCAGCGTCCGGCTGTTATAGGGCTGTTTGACGATATCCCGCACTCCCCAGCCGCTACCAACCGGGGTGGAATAAAGCATCCGTCCGCGAGCGTCAATTCTGGTAACAGCTGAAATTTCCGAGGCGTGGATTGTTAAAAAATCATCCATGAGCGACCGCCCGCTGGCATCAAGTCGTTGCACGGAGGATTGCTCGGAAAAATAGCGCAGGGCCTTGGTATAGGTGTCAAAAAACGACCCAATCCCTTTGATGGCCTGCTGGGCGACAATCATCTGCTCATTATTGAAGGCATCAATGGTCTTGTTGCGCACGGACCAGTACGGCAGATAAAAAAGAGCCAGCAGCGCGGTGGCGGTTACCACGATCAGGGCGACTTGTACAAAGGTCGTTCGCTTCATATACAGGGGTGGCCTACAGTGGAATTATTCAAAGGGCCGACAGCCATTATTGATGCACCGTAAAAAGTCCAAACAATGCTTAAAGGGAGCCTTGAAAAATTAGACTTTTCGTTCGAGGTCAGATAAGCGTAGACTCCAAGGAGTAGTGTCCTGTGGCGGGTCTTAACTATACTTGTAGTATGCACGAATCGCCACAGGACACACAACGCAGTAGATCGAAGTTTTTACGACGCCATCATTATTGACAATCACTTTATTGCAGTATAGCAAAACAAAAGCCCCATCACCAAAAAATTTCTTTTCATTTCCCGGTATTTCGATGAAATAAGTTGGAGGACAATCAAAAAACTGCTAACTTTTTCTCCATATCCTTCTCTTGTTCTTCTCTACTTACCGAAAAACGATAAGTGCTCAAATACGGAAAACATAGTGCATCTCTACCAGTCAAATCGGCTCGAAAATCTTTTTTCTTTACTATGCAAGATACTTGCCGGACCGCTTTCCGACCCCCTGACCCCTGAAATCATCATCGTCCCTAATCCGGGCATGGCCCGCTGGCTGACCCATCAGATTGCACAGGTAACCGGTATTGCCGCCAACCTGGAATTTCCCCT
>WGCP01000098.1 GCA_015493715.1 Desulfobulbaceae bacterium | reverse complement strand
TGCTGGTACCGTCATAGTCCCGGGTAAACACCTCTTCGATCTGGGAAATTTTTTTCACCAGCACCTTGATCTCTTTCAGACTGACACGAATGCCTTCAAGCTCTTCATAGGTTTCGGAATCTTCCTCAAAATCATCTTGAAGCAGTTCCACATTACCCATGGCCACAAAAAGCGGACTGTTGATCTCGTGTCCGACGGTGGCGGCCAGCGCCTTGATGGATTCCAGTTTTTCCCGGGCATGGGCACGCTGCCGGTCCTGCAGAAAACCCGTGATAATTGCCACCGCATTAAAAAAGAAAATCTCAAGAAGACGATCAAGGTCATCGGGCGTAAAGCCCTGCCAGTGCAACAGAGAATAGGTAAAATAAAAGGCGGTGATGGAAAGCGAGGTGATGAGCGCGCCGCGCAGGCCGAACCAGAAAGCGCTGAGAATAACCGGCAGAAAATAGAGTTCCCGGGCAACGACATGGGTTTTGGGAAAATCATGGGGCAAAAGCATATGCATGCCACTGATACCCAGCACCATGACGGCAAGGATGAGTATTCTTTGTCCATTTTCATATCGTTTGGCGGTAGTTTTCATCATCCGTCTCTGCTCCTGTTTCGAATCTTCATATATTTTCCGGTACCTTTTTTTGATCCCGGCAAAAGCGCACCATATATCCTGTACCTGTATCCATTTCACAAAGCGTACCGGAACGAGAACAGCGCTGGAAACTATTCTATATATGCTGGTATTTCATACGGTTATCGCAAAAGGGGCCAGCACCTATTCTAACAACATTTCTGGCGCACTGCCTGATATCTATACAGACAATCACGGCCCAAGAGGCCCTGTGCCCATTTTTTGGACAGTAAAAAAACAGCAGAGAAGATTGTATTACGGAGAGAAACACACAACAATGGGCAACCAGCAGAAAAATTCCTAAATTTCAGGGAGTTCACTACAAATGAAGGAGACATTCCCAATGCTCCTTCATAGAAGGAAGAGCTTGAGATGTGCAGGGAAGTTAGTAACAGAAAATCAATTACCTTGCGCATTAACGACATGTTCGCTATATTTCACTGCAAATTGACGACAGTAGCTTTCTTAATCCTTAAACATACCCGGAAACCATCATGGATATCCTACAACGCCGCCTTACACCCCGAATTGAGCATTCTCTGAAAACCGATAGGGTCACCGCTCTCATGGGACCCAGGCAGGCGGGTAAAACCACGCTGGTCAGACACCTGTTGCAATGCGACAGGGAAATCAAATATTACAATCTGAAAGATCCTTTAATCCGACAGGCCCTCAAAGAAAACAGCCGTCGGGAGTTTGCCTATTTCAAGGATGCGCTTATCATTCTTGATGAGGTGCAGACCATGCCGTCACTTCTTGAGTTGATTCAACTCCAGGTTGATGAATCACCCGAACGCAAGGGCCGTTTTCTCCTGCTTGGTTCAAATCACCTGCTGCTGAATCGTCATATCAAGGAATCGCTGGCCGGAAGAGTGGCCTTGTTTACCCTGTTGCCGTTCTCCTTTGCCGAAATGACCGGTAGAACCGAAACGACATTCCTGGAGCGGCTGCTGGCGGCGCCGGACAGGGAAGCATGTGCGTCCATGCTGGAATCCCTCTATGTGCCCCTGGAGCAAAGCTCTCTCTATGCAGACAATTTCGAAGATTTAAACATATTCGGAGGCTATCCCGAATTTCTTCACCGAAAAGACCCGGAAGACAGGATAGCCTGGCTGGGCAGTTATCACCAGACCTACCTTGAAACAGATCTCCGTCAACTGGTGGAGCTGAGGAATTCTGAATCATTTGAAATTTTTGAAAAAATGTTTGCCCTCCGGGTAGGCAATCTGATGAACATCAGTGAACTGGGGCGGGATTGCGGACTGGCAGCCGATACGGTACGCCGTTTTATCGGGTACTTCAGACAGCTTTTTATTTCCTGGCAGGCCAGACCGTACCATATCAATCCCGGCAAACGGATGATGAAGATGTCCAAGTACTTTTTCTATGACACAGGGATTCTTCGTTCAATATCCGGAGATTTTTCCGGCAATTCCGGCCAGCTATTTGAGAATACAATTCTCGCCGAGGTGAAAAAAATCCTGAGTTTCCATGGAATTGAAGAAAAATTGTACTTTGCCCGAACCGCCACGGGAGTAGAGGCTGACGGCCTCCTCTGGTCATTTAATGGCAAAATAACATTTTTTCTGGAAGTAAAACAGACGGAAAACATTCATCCAAAAGATATCCGACACTTGAAAAAATATGTCCGGGAAACCGAGCACAGTCTAGGGATCCTTATTTACAACGGTTCACAATGCAAACGGCTGGAAAAAAGTATCTGGGCAGTGCCCGCCCCCTGGTTGTTTGCCTGAGAAAAAAAAATTCTCTCCTGAAAAAGGAGTGCAGCTGAACAGCTACCATTTTTCAAGATATTCTATTTCCGGCAGGCGGCGTTTATAACCTGTTTCCGCAACCAACTGTTTGGCCTTTGCTGTATGCTCGGCTCCGGTTAGATTGAATACAGGCTGATTTATGGTCAAGGCCAGACGTGCTGATTCCAGATGATAATCGGTGAGATGCAAGCGCATACCGCCACGGTCGGAGGTGTCACGAGTTTCCTGCAGGTCTTGTACGGCTGCTTTATAGTGCGGATTCTGTTGTCCTCCATCCGGATTTCCTCCAAGGGATAAAGACCAGCGATGGTAGCCGGCACGGTCGAGTAAGCCGCGTGGTAAATAATCTTCCTGTCCTGCTTTACGCAAACCCTCAACCGCCTGATCCAGCCTTTTTTTTGCGGTTTGCAGACTTTCGCTTACCCCGGAATGTAGGGTGGACACCGATTTTCGCGTAGCGTTTAACCGTCACAACGATATAACATTTTAGGAGGATTTTAACTGAAAACCAACTTGAGTGGCGCCCCGTCAAGCCCGGATATTTTTTGGGGTAAATGATTCCACGGTACCGCCCGAAGAATTGGATTGTG
>WGCP01000097.1 GCA_015493715.1 Desulfobulbaceae bacterium | reverse complement strand
TCTCACATTTAGCTATTTAATTTTCAGGAAACTTCAGATCTCTATTCCTTAATGTGCAATCATGGATGAGGCATGGTTTATGGAAAGTTTACAGGGACATTTTCTTATATCGACACGACAGATGCCTGATCCCAGATTTCAGGAACAGGTCATTTATCTCTGCGCCCACAATGATGAGGGGGCGATGGGACTGGTCGTCAATAATCCGAGCCGGGAAATCACCCTGCTTGACGTCCTCCACGGCGCCGGTCTTCCCGTTCCTGAAAATCTCATGCCCTCGGTGTATATCGGTGGTCCGGTGGGCACGGATTCAGGGTTTATTCTGTATGCAGCGGAGAAGGCGGGCCATGCATCTCTTGATGTCGCCGACAATGTATATCTTTCCCAGGATATGCAATTGCTCGAAGAAATCGCCAGGGGAAAGGGGCCGGAAGATTATCTGTTTCTGCTTGGCTATGCAGGCTGGGGACCTGGACAACTGGAAACCGAACTTATGGATAACGGCTGGCTTACCGTGCCCGCCGGTAAAGAGGTATTGTTTCACACCGCCGATGCAAACAAGTGGAAGATGGCGGCATTCAGCTACGGTATTGACATCTCTGTGTTCGGTGATGTCATAGGGTATGCCTGAGAAGCCATCCCCGGAACTTGAAACTTTTCTGCAGGACATTAAAGGAGTTTTTGCAACAATGCATTGAGCGGAAACCAGGTGCAATTGTTATACAGATGCGATCCGGGATCAATATTTGCGTGATGGTATTCCTTGTTTCCGAGGATAGATGAGCCCGTTGATTTTATGTATTTTCGCCTGATCTCCCAGGGTCTCGTGAGTTCGCTTACCTCGTTATACGAAAAAATTTATCCTTGGAACCACGCTAAAAGCGTGGTGTCTATGGTTACTTTTTTCGTATGCCTCGAAGTCTACGTTAGCCTCTAAAAAGGAGCATAGGCATTTACAAAATACTAAATATTTTTGCATTCATAGGCGTTGTAATTTGGCTGTATATCGCTCCTAGCCCAGAACCGGTAGTGATGCTCATTATTACCGTAGCTGGCTTCTTTCGTGATGACATCCATGGGGTAATAGGGAAAAATATCTTCACATTAACTCCCAAGAACAATCTTATTAGAGACATAGATGCTTCCAAATATTCATTTGTTTGTAAGGAGTATATCAATCCAAGAATACTCGAAGACTTAATAGGCTGGATTAGCGATACTGGCGATCAAATTGTTTCTATAAATATTACAGAATCAAATGATAGCAATCGTTATTTCGGTAACATCACTTCCAAAGAAAAACAAACAGGATTCCCTTGCATTACCAACACATATGATCAAGAATGGTGCAGTTATCAATATTTAGGGCGATCATTCACCGGTATTCATATAGTTCAAACTTGGTCTAATGGCGGAGGTTCTGGAATTTTCTGCGACATAGTGTTTGTAACACTTAGCCTAGACTCAGCACTTGAATATGATGATAATGGAAATAAGAAAAATAAACGTTTTGTCATAAAACTCATTGGAACGTTACCTCTCGGTGATAGGTACGAAGGTGCTGTGTCATATAAATTTGGTCTTTTAACAATTTCTGCTTGTTTCGGCATGAGATCATTGCGAAAACAAAAACAAATAATTTTAATTATTTAGGCTAACAATGCAATTCAAGGACAAGCGGACAGCGCGGTTTTTTGAAGTTTATTCTTGCTGCATAATTCATCGATTAATCAAAGCTGTTTGCTGCAAATTCCGCTTGCCCCTGATTGCGGACGAAAATCCTATTAAATCAACAGACACATTGATGGTCATCAAAATAAAAAATAAAAAAAGTTAAAAAATATGGAGAGCAGCACGTTATTTAAATGTACTCGTTGCGGTTACTGCTGTCAGGGCGAAACAACGGTCTCCCTTGATGACGATGATCAGCGACGGATGATTGCGGAACTGGACATGACGCGGGAAGAGGTTGCCCGACGTTTCTGGCGCATTACCGGCACTGTTGTCCAGATGAAAATTGCTGATGGGCATTGCATTTTTTATGATAATGACAGCGGCTGCAGAGTGCATGAAGGAAGGCCATGGCGTTGTGGGCAGTGGCCTCTGCATCCGAGTATTCTTGAAGATGAAAGTAATTTTACCGCCATCAGCGAATCCTGCCCCGGCATTCGAAAAGAGCTTGGTTATGACGAATTTTGCCGCCGACTGCGCCATCTTCTTGCCGATCAACAAAAAGTAATCTGTTAGAATTCCTTCGGTACCCCATGAAATTCACCTTTCTTTTTCTCGGCAAAACAAAAGAGCGCTATCTTGATGATGCCGTAGCCGATTTTACCCGCAGGCTCGGGCGGTATGTTGATGTTGAGATCGTTGTCTTGAAGGAGCGTTACAGCCGCAATGAGCCCGAAGATGTCATACGGCGTATCGGCGGAGAGATTCTTCTTGCGGCATGCAGGGATAACGGCCTGAAGGTTGCCCTGGATCTCTCCGGCACCCATTTTGATTCACCGGGGCTTGCCTCTGTGCTTAATAAATGGCGGGAACGTGGCCTGCGCACGGTTTATTTCATGATCGGCGGGCACCTGGGACTTCCCGACACGGTTGTGCGCCGGGCGGACCTGGTTTGGTGCCTGTCACGACTGACCTTTACCCACGAAATGACCCGAATGATCCTGCTTGAGCAGCTTTATCGCGCCTGCACCATCAATGCCGGCGGCCGCTATCATAAATAATCCATGAACTGTTTGGCGCTGTGGTGCCAAATGGTTTACCTATAGAGTGTATTATGAACATCACACAATATACAAAAAATATCCCGGCAGCCTTGCTTGCATTTGTCCGAGAGGTGCGGGAACACTCTCCGGTCGCCCTGCAGTCGATTCATGTGGTCGGCTCCGTTTTGACCCCCGATTATCAGGAGGATCTCTCGGATGCCAATTCGCTTTTTGTCATTCAGGAACCACAGACGGATTTTCTTGATTTTTTGGTCGGTCTGGGAAAACGATTCGGACGGCAAGGGGTTGCGCCGCCTCTTCTTCTAACCGAAAACTATATTAAACGATCCCTGGATGTGTTTCCGATAGAATTTTATAATTTTCGGGAAATCCATTACACCCTGTTTGGTGACGACGTTCTTGCCGGACTGGAGATTGATCCGGGATTTTTACGCCTGCAGTGTGAGCGTGAAATCAAGGCGAAGCTGCTTTGGCTGGGACGGATTTATTTGGAAACCCTGGCCGATAATGAGCGGCTTTCCCATGCGCTTTGCGGCTCGATAACCGCTTATATTCCCCTGTTTCGAGTAATTCTTTTTCTGATCGGCAGGGAGGTTCCGCCGGCGGCTGCTGAGGTTACTGCCGCCGTGGAATCGGTACTGAACATTGACACTGCTGTTTTTCAAAACTTGTATGTGATGAAACAGGAACAGGCGACCCCGGCAAGTGATGATGAATTAAAGCTCCTGTACACCAACCTCTATACGGCAACCCAACTTATCTGTGACTATGTCGATGCGATGGACAACTAACCGGTTCTTTTTTTGCTGCTTCCTGCTGCTTCTCGGCTTTGCGGCAGTGGTTCCGCAGGTGGTCCGGGCCGTTACCCCGCCTTTGCCCGATAATCCGCCCGGGCATGTCGTTGACCTGGCAGGAGTGATTTCCACCCGGCAGCAGCAGGATATTGAACGTCTACTGACAACCCTTGAACAGAAGACCACCGCCCAGATGGTGATCCTGACCATTGAATCCCTGGATGGCCCGGATATAAACTCCTTTTCCCTGCAGACAGCGGAGAAATGGAAGATAGGTCAGAAGAAAAAAGACAACGGCCTGCTCTTTGTTGTTGCCGTCCGTGACAGAAAATATCGGTTCGAGGTCGGCTACGGCCTTGAATCCGTGTTGCCTGATAGTTTGTTAGGGTCATTGGGCAGGCAGGTTCTGGTGCCTCATTTCAGGCAGGGGCAATACGGCAGCGGTATATCCACAGCGACTGGTAAAATTGTACAGATACTTGCCCGACATTACGGAGTAACTCTTGCCGGAGCCGAACATTTAACCGCCGTTCGAAAACAGCGGAATCAGGGCCTTGGCGGACTTGTTTTTTTTCTTGTTCTGCTGGCCTTCATGCTGATTATCTATTCCCGTTCCTTTAACAGGCGCCATGGCGGCAGAGGAGGATATGGCGGCGGCACGATTATCTATCCGGGCGGCGGCTGGGGTGGAGGTTCATCCGGTGGATTCGGCGGCTTTTCCGGCGGCGGCGGTGGGTTTGGCGGCGGCGGGGCATCGGGAGGTTGGTAGCCGGTATCCGTGGGTCAAGAAAACATAATTATCTATTATTGATGAACCTCTAAAAAGCCCAAATTTTTTTAAAGATGGCTAAGTAAAAACATAGTTGAACTGAACCGCTGCGCGGAAAAAACCTAGATATTACGATAGGTTCTTCTTAATTTTCCATTCCTTTCCTGTTGTCATTTTCCTGGCCTGCATCTTTGCAGTACAATACCTCATCGGGCTGACCATCACGGCTGCCCGAAATCATCACGGAGGTATTGGCATGACAAAAGTATATCAACAAAGTTTTAAAAATCACCTGTATTTGCAAAGGGTTTCTCCTAAAACCATGGAGGCCTATCTTCGAGCC
>WGCP01000096.1 GCA_015493715.1 Desulfobulbaceae bacterium | reverse complement strand
TTTATGAAGTGATGGTCCATGATAATCAATTTCAAAGTAACGGTTCCATCTAAGAGTGCAGAATTCACAACCACTGCATATAAAGATCAAGCGGATATTTATCCTTGTCGCCTTTCTTCTACTTCCCGTTATTGTCCTGTCAAGTGGTTTGGTTGAATACAAGCGAATCCGCTCTGACTATTCCGCAGCCATGCATACCAGAATTTCCGTGGCCCAAGCTCTGCTCAGGGAAGAACTCTTTCGTACTGATTCTCTTGTCGCATCGATAGGTCGTAAGCTTGATCCCGACCAGCCGGGAGCCGTCCTGTCCCGCTTGATGAATGCCCGTTTTTTCGCTCTTCCGGGTGAGACTTTTTACGTCCTTGATCCCCAGGGAACAGTGGTCGCCATTTCACAACCATACAAAGATTACATCGGCCTTGATTTCAGTGCCATGGCTCCTCCCGTGCAAGCCGGGAAAAGGCGATTGGTTCGATACAACCAATCATTGTTGACTAAACGGTCCGTAATCGCCCTTCAGTATCATCTTGATAATGAACGATTATTGGTAATTGAACGACCGCTCGAGCAGTTTGTTCCGATTATGGCCGCCTTTGAGGAAGGTCGGAGATATGCCGGTGAGTTGTTTTTTGTCTTGTCTACGGCCGGCCGGACCATCTATCACCCTGACCCATCGCTGATGGAAACCAGGTATAACCTCGGCTTTGATTTAAAAAAGCGAACCGCGCCGGATAAAGATGGTTTTTTTTCCTTTATCTATCATGGCCACAGGTATGTTGCCCAGTGTGAGCCCTTTACCGAGCCTTCGGGCTGGATAATGTATTACAGTGTGCCTGCCTCGAAGATGACCGGTGCAATAACCAGGTTGCTCGGCAGTCAGGTACTTTTCCTGACTCTGCTGTATTTTTTGCTTTTTGTTGTCCTTCATTTCGTTTTTATCAGATTTTTTTCCCGTCCGGTGCGCAATCTTGTGGAGGCCCTGAAGAAGGCCGATCCGAATAAAGGGTTGACGCTTTTCGCCGATGAACTGGGCAATATATCGGAATTTAGCACAATAGCAGGGGCAATACAGCACAGGGATGCGGAAATCATCAGTACGGCCGAACGTTTTCATTCGGTACTCAACAGCCTTGATGCCGTGGTCTATGTGGTGGATTTCAAAACTTATGAAGTGCTTTTTTTAAATTCCTATGGCCGCAAACTGTATGGAGACTGCACCGGATGTCATTGTTACTCCTCGTTGCAGGCGGGCAGAGATCAGCCTTGCGAATTTTGTACCAATCGTCTGTTGATTGATAAACATGGACAGCCGACCGGCGTGCATGCCTGGGAGACGAAAAATACGCTGAATGGGCGCTGGTATGACTGTCGGGATCAGGCGATTCCCTGGATTGACGGCAGGCTGGCCCGGATAGAAATCGCCACTGATATTACCGAGAGAAAGGAGACGGAAGAGGCATTACTGGCGGAAAAAGAGCGGTTGGACGTAACCCTTCGTTCCATAGGTGACGGAGTTATTACCACCGATATTGCAGGCCGAGTTACCTATGTAAACAAGGTCGCCGAAGAGATGACGGGCTGGTCCAACGACGAGGCCCGAGGCAAACTTTCCTCTGAAGTTTTCAATATCATCAACGAAAAGACCGGGAAAAGATGTGTTTCACCTGTACAGCGGGTCATTGAGCTTGGCAGAATAGTCGGCCTGGCCAACCATACTGCACTCATCTCCAGGGATGGGACCATTCGTTCCATTGCCGACAGCGGAGCGCCGATCCGTGATCGGCAAAGCGCAATTATTGGTGTTGTTCTGGTGTTCAGAGATATTTCCAGAGAGAAAAAGATGGAGGAAGAGCTGCTGAAGGTACGCAAGCTGGAATCCGTTGGGGTCCTTGCCGGAGGTATTGCCCATGATTTTAATAATATTCTTGCGGCAATTCTGGGAAATGTCGAATTACTCGGGTATCGTCTCCCGGATTGTGATCCTGAGACCAGGACCATGCTGACCGATGTGCAAAG
>WGCP01000095.1 GCA_015493715.1 Desulfobulbaceae bacterium | reverse complement strand
TTTAAGTCGGTGGGAATGAATTCAATATTCGTCATGCCGGCCCGTTGCAGCGCCCGGGTAATGACAAATGCGGTAATCGGCAGGCGGAAGAAAGCAAGTGATACAGCAAGAATGACAAGCGCGGCCCCGGTGAGAAACAGGAATTTTTTCATCGTCCTCTTGCCGCAGCGGCCCGGTCTTTTTTCTTAATCCAGGCGGAAAAAATATCATTGATCTTTTGCCGCAGGGTGACACGCGGTCCCCGGGCCAGCACATAGGCAATCTGACCCGGATGGAGTTTGTGTACCAAGTCGCCCGGCAATGTTATCTCCATGGAAAACCTGGGATTGAAGAATTGCATTTGCAGCTGTTGCCGCATCGAATTTGTGCCCCGTGCCACCATTTTTTCCAGCACATCAATGGGACCACCGTATTTTGCGGCCAGGCCGGGATGGATCAGCTCCGTGGACGCTGTGGGTGAAATTCGCTCTACCCTGCCGGTAAAAAAACCAAGATCGGAATCCCGCATGTCAATGGTGATGGTGTGGTCGACAAGGGCTCGCATCCGGTCAATGTCATTCTGGGCAATGGAGGCGACAAGGTGTTTCCGGCCGGGGTTGACGATCCAGAGGATTTCCCGTCCTTTTTTCAGGTATGTCCCGGTCAGTTGTGCTATATGGGGAGCAATCACCGTGCCCTTGTCGGGAGCTGTGATGTGCAGGGAGGCAACTTCCTCCTCTTCCTGCCGCAGTTGTGTCTGCAGGGCCTGTTCCTTGCGCTTGAGCACCTGCATTGCAGGCAGGTGACCACTGTTATAGGCGATTCTTGCCTGGAGCCGTATCCGCTCCAGTTCCAGCTTCAGGGTGTTCAGGGCGGTGCGGCGTTCAGGGTTGTCGAGAATGAGCAGGGGCTGCCCCTTTGTGACCTTTTCTCCATCCCGGACAAGAATTTTAGCGACAAAACCATCGGCCTTTGTTTTGACTCGATACTGGTGCTCATATTCGACAACCGCCGGCGCCCGGATTGGCCGTTTCCAGCCGACAGTCGCAAGAAGGATTCCAGCTACGCAGGCCAGGACGAGGGAGCGCAACAGGAGGTCGCGTGCGACATGCGGATTCATCACCTTGTAGGTCGGCCAGCGGGCAATGAAGCCGTGCAGGGGCATGACGATCCAGACCAGGAGAGCGGCCAGCGAGATCAGCATACCCAGGCCGCCGAAGAGTTTGGAAGCCATGTAGCCAAGCGAGGCCAGGACCAGAAAGCGCCAGATATAGACCATGACCCCGTACACACGAATGAACATCCGTTTTCCGTGGGAGAGACTTTCCGTTGTGGAATTCGTTTTAATACCAAGTAAAAGACGCGCCCAGAATTTTTTGGTGGACTGTAACCCCATCTGATAGAGATTAGGGATACCGGTTAGGTCGGAGAGTATATAGTAGCCGTCAAATCGCATCAGCGGATTGCCGTTGAACAGCAGAGAGCTGATCCCGGCAACAATGACGGTACGATGGGCAATGAGCCCGGTCGTGGAGTCGGGATGCGCCGCCCATACGAGCAGGGCGATCCAGGCGACCGCCAGTTCGCTGAAAATACCGGCAGCGGCAACATGAAGCCGTTGCCGGCTGGAGGGAAAGTTCCAGGATGAGGTTGCATCCACGTAGGTAAAGGGCATAAACAGGATGAAAAGGATGCCTGCCTCATGGATTCGACCGCCGTAGCGATAACAGACCAGGGCGTGAAAGAGCTCATGCAGGACCTTGAGGCCAAGCCAGATCAACCAGATGAGAAAGAGGTTGGCCGGGGCAAAGAAGCCCGCGCTCCGGGCATGGAAGGCCTGCCAGTTGGAAAAAAGAGCGCCCAGGGCAAGGACTCCGGCAATGAGCCAGAGCAGGCCGAACACAGGGCCGGTCAGGGGCCGGAGCCAGGGGCTGATTTTTTTCAGCAGAGGATCCGGGTTGCCCAGCGGTATTTTAAACGACACCAGGTTCATTCTGTTCAGCGCCCGCATCGTTTTCATCTGGTTGTCCTGGCCGAGCAGGGCATTAAACATTTCCGGGCTGTCCGTCTGCAGAAGCTGCCTGGATGCCGCCCATTTGAGAACCGTCATTGCCTGTTCCGGCGACAGGATTTCGTGGGTTGATGTAGCGGCGCATTGCTGCAGGAGGTCTTCGATGGAAGATGCATGATTGAGATGGGCAAGGAGGAGGTATTCTTCCGGACCGATTCGGTAATACATATGCCGGGCCGTGTCCTCGAGGATATACTGGTCCTTGCCGGCTTCCCTTCCCGGCGTAAAACGCAGGCCGGGTCGGAGCCGGGGCATGTGGACGGAACCGATGTCTTCCATGGCGGCTACAGCAGGGTATCGGACAGGCCAAGCAACGTGTGCCAGGGTTTGCGAAACAGAATCCAGCCGAGCAATCGGGTGCCGGCGTGGATTTTGGCGGTTCCCCGCATACCGGGGCGGAGCAGGCCGTCCGGATTGTCAAACTCGAGGATGCCGATAAAGATGTTAGCGTTGTTTTTGATCTGGGCTCTGGGTTCGATACGCTCAAAATGTTTCTTCCAGGAGGTTTCCTGATAGGCCTCGAAACGAACGGTAACCAGCGCATCATCCGGCACCTGGGAGATGTTTTTTTCCGGGATGGCAACCTCGACTTCCATCTGTGCAAGCGGCGCCACTTCAAACAGCGTCTGACCACGGTTCACCGGACTGCCTTCGGCCCGTTGCAGGTCCCCGGTCAGGACCATGCCGGTGACGGGACTGGTAATAATCAGGTGCCGGCGCTGTTCTTGTAATCGGGTGAGTTGCTGGTCAATTTTGCGCATATCCAGGCGGGCAACCTGGGCGGCGGCGGTGTTACCGCGGGCAGTCTCCTGGTCCAGCTTTTTCTTCGCCTTGTCTCGTTCCGCCTGCAGAGCGGCAAGTTCAACTTCGGTCTGCCGACCGTCAAGGCGGGCCAGGATGGCCCCTTTGTTCACCCGGTCACCGGGCCGGACTTTACTTTCCTTGAGTAGCCCATCGTAGCGGGAGACGATAAATCGGGTAAATCTGGGCCGGACAACCGCATCAGCAGATATTCGATAGGGGATGGGAAGAAAGAGCGCAAGGACAAGTACGGTCCCGACAAAGGCGGTAACCTTGTGTTGCAGACTCCAGCGGGAATCGGCCTGCTGCTGCTTTTTTTTGTTCAGCAGACCCTGTCCACCGGAACCGTCAAGGCAGGGCATAAAACCGGCAAGTACCGGCGCAAAACCATCCAGGGCCTTGTGGATATGGTCCCGGTCCGTGAACTTTTTCCACAGGAGAACGAGAACTGCTCTTGGAGTTTCCGATCCTGCGGCGAGGGGCAAAAGCAGTATCTGGGCGCCGCCGAAACCATGGCATATTTCTTCGGCAATCAGCGAGTGCTGAACCGCCGGATCCGTACTTTTCGGCCAGCCAAGGGCAGTACCCCTGAGGACGCATTCGTCGATCCCTTTTTGCAGCAGACGAAGCTGGTCGGTCTGGCGGCTCTGGGAGGCGATGTCCGAAATTGCGGCTATACGAATATTTTTCTTGTTCGTCCCCCTGGCCAGCGCGCAGAGATCCGCCCCGGCAAATGTCTTAAGGGACTGGTTGAGCTGCAGGAGCCTTTCCTTGCCTGGAGGTAGGGAGAAAATCGTGTTCAGGGTCGGGAGAAACTGGATGGAAAGCGTTTCGTTGGCCGTCGTCTGCGCACTGCCGGTTTGTTGGTGCAGGTATTGATCAAGCAGCGCAGCCGACAGCTGCAGCATCACCAGAAAGGAAGAAAGCGCTTCCGGGCTGGTGACAAGGAGCACGCATAGGCAGCCCCCATCCAGGGGGAGCGGGCAGTTTAGGGAGAAGAGGGAATTGTCGTCGTTCAGGCTTGTGGTGCCGGCCTGTTCCTGGGCAATGGCGTTTTCCGCACAGCTGAGCAGAATATCGGTCAACCCCTGGCCTGAGGCCTGCATCTGCCGGGAAAGCAGGGACGTTTCCGTAAAGAGTCCGGTCTCCTGTTTGGAGACATAGACTGCTCCGGCGGCGTTATGTAAGGCAATGGTCTGTTGGAGAAATTGACTGAGGAGAGATTGTCGGTCGGCCTGGTGCAGCGCCTGCCGGCTGAACAGTGGTGTCACCCGGCGCAGGTCCGGTGGAGAGAGGGTAACGCCCTCTCTATTGGTTTCTGAAGGTTGTTGCACTGAAATTACTGTTTGATATCAGGGAGTTTAGCCTGGGCATTGGCCGGGATGTCTCCCTTATTTTCGCTGATTCCCAAAATATTGCTTAATACCGAATGCAGTCGGCGGGCGCCTTCCCTGGTCATGGCCATCCTGGTGTGGATGGGCAGGATCGTTTCTCCGGTTGCCGGGTCACCGATCGGGCCGGATGAAAAATTGATGGTTACATCTTCAGCGCTGGTGTTGACAATGAACTGGGAGGCAAAAAGGGCCGAGGTCTCATTGTAGCGGACCTTGATCTGCTGCTGGTTTTTCTGTTTCTGTTCGGTCATTGGATGGTTCTCCTGTTGTAGTATCGGTGTCGTTGAGAACAAGCGTGCACCTGCTGCCGCTGTCCAGGGTGTGGGCGGTATTTTTCAGGATAATGCGCACGGTAACGGTACCGCTTTGCGCATCAATAATCGGCGAGATAAAGTCTATTGTACCGGTTGTCTGTTGTCCGACCACCAGGAGAGGCACCTGTTTTCTGTTGTTCAGGGAGTGTGCCGCCGGCGGCGGCAGGTGAAAGACCGCGTGCAACGGGTCAAGCTGGGCAATGGTCAACAGAGGCTGCGGATCACTGCCGCCGATCAGTTCGGCCTCCTGCTTGTACAGGGTAACAACGATGCCGTCTATGGGACTTGTCAGTTGTTTCTCTCGTATCTGGGCCTTGATGACCTCGGCTTCACTCTCTTTCAGTCGTTGTTTTTCAAGCGCACCTTGTAACTGGGCCCGTGCCATGGCCAGTTCCGTCTGCGCGGTACTCAGTTCCTGGGGCCGGGCATTACCGGTTTTTTTCAGTTCCGCAAG
>WGCP01000094.1 GCA_015493715.1 Desulfobulbaceae bacterium | reverse complement strand
GTTATAGCCCTGATGGATCATCTTGGATTTTCCGTGGAAGCGATGCAACAGGGACTGGCCGGTTTTGAAGGAGTCAAGCGTCGGCAGCAGATTCGCGGTGAGGAAGACGGCATAACGGTCATTGATGATTTTGCCCATCATCGGACCGCAGTGCGGGAGACCTTGCGTGCCCTGCGCCTTGCCTGGCCGGACAGACGACTGGTTACCGTGTTTGAGCCGCGGACAAATTCCAGCCGTCGGTCCATCTTTCAGCAGCAGTATGCCCAGGCCTTTGATGCAGGTGATGTGACAGTTGTTCGTGAGCATGTTCCCCTGACGGATGTGGCGGCAGAGGATCAGTTTTCTTCGGCGCAGCTGGTGGAAGATCTGCAGGACAAGGGACTTGAAGCGCATTATTTTCCGAATACCGACTCGATCCTCGACTTTCTGGTCGACAAATGCCTGCCCGGTGATATTGTTGCCGTTTTCTCTAACGGTGGTTTTGATGACATTCATGAACGTCTCCTGTTGCGGCTGGCGGCAAGGAGTTGTTGAATAAATATCGTAATGGTTCAGAAGCACCCCCATCTCTACACGGTCAGGTCTGATTCATAGAGGAATCACTATAGTTCACAGGTCTGCCTGCACAGATATGGAGCACTCCTGAGCCGTTACAGGCTGTGGCCAGGGAAGTTCCCTGCACCCACCTGAATAAGTTACTAAATATCTTTGCAGGCCCGGCCTGCTTTCTTTAGCGGAAGGAGCGTATGTATGAAAATTGCGGTGATGAAAGAAATCCATCCCGGGGAAACACGGGTGGCTGTGATTCCGCCGACGGCGGCAAAACTGGTCAAACTTGGCGCTGAGCTGGAAATCGAGCAGGGCCTTGGTCGGTCCTGCCGTTATGAGGATGGTGCCTATACGGAGGCAGGTGCGAAGATCGGAACGTCCCGGGAAGATATGCTGCGGACGGCTGATATTATCCTTCGGTTGCGTAAGCCGCCTATGGAGGAGATTGAATTGATGCGTCGTGGATGTATTCATATCAGCTATCTGGACCCCTTCAATGAGGTGGAGCTGGTGGATGCCATGATGGCTGCAGGCATCAGCACCATAAGCCTTGAGATGATTCCCCGCACAACTGTGGCCCAGAAGATGGATGTGCTTAGCTCGCAGGCCAATCTTGGCGGTTATGTTTCCGTGATTGTCGGCGCCGAGCAGCTGGATAAAATTTTGCCGATGATGACGACTCCGGCCGGCACCATTAAGCCGGCCCGGGTTTTTATCATCGGTGTCGGCGTTGCCGGTCTGCAGGCCATTGCCACCGCCCGCAGGCTTGGGGCCCGGGTTAATGCCTTTGATACCAGACCGGTTGTCGAAGAGCAGGTGAAATCGCTGGGGGCAAAATTCGTCAAGGTCGATCTCGGCGAGACGGGCCAGACCAAGGATGGTTATGCCAAGGCCCTGACGCCGGAGCAGATGGCCAAACAGAAGGAGGCTATGGCCAAGGCCTGCGCCGCCTCTGATATTGTTATTACCACGGCTCAGTTGTTTGGTCGTCCGGCACCGCGAATTGTTGATCGACCCATGATCAGCGACATGGCTCCGGGAAGTGTCATTGTGGATATGGCCGTCGAGACCGGCGGCAATGTAGAAGGCTCGGAGGTGGATAAAATCGTGGAAATCGACGGGGTAAAAGTCGTCGGCCTGGGCAACCTGCCCGGTAGGGTTGCCATGACCGCCAGTCAGATGTATTCCTCCAACCTGGGCAACTTCGTCGATCATTTCTGGGACCGGGAGAAAAAGAATTTCGATCTTAATCTTGAGGATGAAATCATCAAGGGAGCCCTGATTACCCATAATGGCGCCCTGTTTAGTGAAATGTATAAGAGCATCATGAAAAAGTGAGGAATCAATGGAAGCTGTATATTTGACATTAATTTTCGTATTGGCCATATTTTTAGGCTTTGAACTGATATCCAAGGTGCCTTCCACTCTGCATACTCCACTCATGTCGGGTTCAAATGCCATCTCCGGCATCACCCTTATCGGCGCCCTGGCCTCCCTGAAATCCGAACATCTCGGATTTGCAATTTTTTTGAGCACCCTGGCTGTTGTTTTCGCCACCATCAACGTGGTCGGCGGCTATGCGGTAACCAACAGAATGCTTGAGATGTTTAAGAAGAAAGTCAAGGGAGGCGCACAATGAGTCTTGTTGCAATCAACTTTGCCTATATAGTTTCGGCGGCACTGTTTATTTTCGGGTTGAAAATGCTCAGTTCACCATCCACGGCCAGACGAGGTAATCTGCTGTCGGCACTGGGCATGCTGTTGGCGATTGTCGCGACTCTGTTGGCCAGTGGCCTCTCCTATGGTTGGATTATTTTGGGTATGGGAATCGGCACGGTCATCGGCCTGGTCACCGCCTACAAGGTGGAAATGACCCAGATGCCGGAAATGGTGGCGCTGTTTAACGGTTTCGGTGGTATATCAAGCCTGCTCCTTGCCTGGGCCGAGTATCATCAGTATCCACAAATGTCCACATTTATAGCCATCGTCGCCTTTTTATCCGCCTTTATCGGTGGGGTGACCTTTACCGGTTCCATGGTTGCTTTTGGGAAATTGAGTGGTAAAATCAGCCAGAAGGCGGTTGTCTATAAAGGACAGCACCTGATAAACGGTGCTATTCTTGTGACGGCTGTCGTTGCAGCCGTCCTATTTGCCCTTAATCCGGCAACCGGCTTGGGATATGCGCTCTTTCTTCTTATTATTCTCGTCGCACTTGGCTTTGGCGTCACTTCGACTCTGCCCATCGGCGGCGCCGACATGCCGGTAGTCATTTCTCTGCTGAACAGTTATTCCGGACTGGCCGCCTGTGCCGCCGGTTTTGTTATTTCCAACAATATACTGATTGTTGCCGGCGCCCTGGTCGGGGCTTCCGGTATCATCCTGACTCGGATCATGTGCAAGGCCATGAACCGCTCGCTGGCCAATGTGCTTTTTTCCGGATTCGGGAGCGCGGTCAAGGTCGCTGAAGGAGATGGCCCGCAGGGAGAGGTTCGACCGGCTTCGGCCGAGGATGTCTATTATATTCTTGAAGCCGCCGATTCGGTTGCCTTTGTTCCTGGTTACGGGCTTGCCGTGGCCCAGGCCCAGCATGTAACCAAAGAGCTTGG
>WGCP01000093.1 GCA_015493715.1 Desulfobulbaceae bacterium | reverse complement strand
CGATCCGCAACAGCGATCAGCCCGGTTACCTTGTTGTCAATCAATGCCCATGCTGCGACCGGATAAATGGCCTCTTCTTGGGCCATTGTATGGATTGCATACCACTTGCCGCAACAGGGGATAATCTGCTCAACAGTCATGATTTTTCTCTCCTCGCCAGCATGGCTGGACCAAATCGGCAAGCCACAACAGATGATAAAATAGCCGGAGAAGACAAGGTATCGTGGGCTATTTTTAAATAAAAATTCATCCCCGGTTTTTAAATCATCCGGGGATGAATTCCGGTTTCCGGTCAACAAATCGTTGCCCCTACGGTTTGGACAACGGCATCGGCCTTCAGCAGGAAGGCGCCGCCAAGGACAACACCGGCCGCCGGCAGGATCATCTGCCTGATGGCGAGAATTGCCGCAAAGACCATACAGGCGACCCCGGCCACGAAGCCTATCGGGCCAAGCAGTATCTGGTTGACGCCGATATCGTAGAGGTCATAGGCAAAGGAACCGGCTGCCGGCACGGCCATGGCCATAGCGTTGGCGGACACAAGGCAGGCGGCCACGACAATGGCTACGGCGGTCATGACCTTTGCCTGTTGAAGAGATTGGGAGTGATGGTTGACAATGATGGGGTTCTGCGTGCTGCGCATAATGGATACCTCTTTCATCTGGATTGAAAAAAATTATTCCAGCGATGGAATAACTGTTGCCGAAATTTATTATCTGAAAATACGCCACGAAGTTTTGTCGTTCGGGACTATTTTCATCATTTGTTGTGGCTGGGACGTTAAAATATGGTCCAGCCGTGCTGGTTTATTTAAAAATCATCCACGAAGTTGTGTCGTTTCGGGTTATTTATTGTGGCCGTGGCCTGACAGTCCGTTTCGGTCTTGCCGGCTTATTGATATTTCAACCCGGCGATTCCTGTACAACTGCGACGGGTCATTGGTAATTGGGTCCAGCGATCCTTTTCCCTGCACTGTTGCCACCTGAAAACCGTTTGTCCTGAGGACACGGGCAACAGTCTCAGCTCTTTGCCTGGAAAGGGTCTGATTATGGAAATCAGCGCCAAGTCTGCAGGTATACCCGGTGATGACCAGGGGAGTTCTTCTATCAATCTTGTCCTTGGAAAGGGCCTCTAAAATGGATTTCTTTTCGGCCGAAGAAAGGGTGAAATTTTCAAGTTTGAAATGGGCCACGATAAGATCGGTGTTTACTCGTTTTTTTCCGGTGACAGGGTTTACGGAACTTGGATTTTTTTGATCTTCTTGAACTCCTTGAAGACCCTGTTTTTTGAGTAACCTGGTAATGACAAAAGTGTCATCAGACACGGCCTGGGCCATCTCCATTGTCCAGGTAAACAGCTCCTGCCTGATCGTATATCTTCCGGCAAAGACACCAGGCACAATTGATAGACTCAAGAAGGTGACCAGGACTGTTGTCTGCGCAATCATTTTTTGCATGTTGTGCTCTTGAAAATCAGTAATCAAAGAAACTTCGTTTCTTTTTATTTATCTGTGCTTTTTAGTAATCTTCTTTGCCTGTTCCCGTTGGTTGTACACCCTCTTTTTCACCCGGTAGAGTCGCCGGACATGCTGGTATTTCAGCTTGAAGTTAAAGGTCAGTTCGATCTCCTTGACCAGCTTGTCCATGGGGAGATTCTTGCCGGAAGGCATGTTCATCAAACGGCTGTACGCGTAACGTTCCCACTTGGTTTCCAGATCAACTGTCTGGATAAATCGCAGCCTTTCTTTTTTTGAGAACTTGACCAGCTGAGCTCTGATGATTTCTTTGTTCCACCACACGTTTTCCAGCAGGGAAAGACGGGACAAATCTTCCTTGGTCAGAGGATTGCTGATGATCTTTTCCCTGACCAGCAAACAGAGTATTTTATGCGGCAGCCGAGATTGCCTGCTGTACAGGTGTATGTCCATAATCTTCGATACGACGGATAGCATTTGTTATGATTGATCGAACTGCCCTGGCCTGAATACCGAACTGTTTTCCTGCGGTAGCGGTATTGATCGGGGTTGGTTGGGCTAAAATCCATTCCGAGATCTGCCGCTGCCGCTTGGTCAATACCTGCAGGGCGTTATGAATCGTTTCCGGGTTGAGTTCATCCTGTTTCCATAAGTGAGTCTCTGCAGGGTATGACGGAATCTGGTTGATATCGCAGTCCGTCACCTTGACCCCGGTTGCCAGTTCAATACAACGGGTCCGAAAGGCCACCCGATAGTAGCTGGTCATCAGCTCCAGGCTCTTGCCTCTCCTGTGGAGCAGGGTCAGGACCTGGTAGGCTGTCAACAGGGCCTCGCTTTCCAGGTCATGCGCTTCACCGGACATGTACCTGTAGTACGGGCCGGCTATGCACCAGACCAGGACATGATTGGATTTCAGCCAGCTCTGTGCCAGCTGCCATTGAGCAGCGTTCGATTCTGCTGGAACGCTGTATGGGGCTGGATTTCGTATTTCCATGGCTGTTTGATGAAAAGTGTTCATCCCTTTTTTTCTGATTTAAAATTTATTGAAATCATCCAGCCGGTGACCCGGACAGAAAAGGATCAGGCTTTTTTTAGCAGAGCTCCCCCCGGCGGGCGTTCCCTGCGAAGGGGCTCTTTTCCCTTCGCTCACCTGCAGGCCAACGGTCGGCAAAGCCCTGTCAATAAAAAAACACCCAGTAACTCTCTGAAAGATTGATGCTCTATCTGGTATCATCACATTGTCTGCCTTATCTTTTTTTTGTTGACTGGGTGAATGTCCGAACCGTTACATCTTTTTCCATTTCCAGCCTGGAAGGCTGGAACACTTGTTGGTTTTTTTGTCATTGGGTAGCGAAGTGAAAAAGCGATGGGGGGTAGTTCACCTGAACAACGTGAAGGTGGGACAGGGCTTTTTGCTTCCCGATTTTTTGTTTTCATCTCCGGTTCCCTTTCTTTTTTTTAAAAAACATTTTAAAAGACATTATACGGTTGCGGCGAATTCTTTGTAACTTATTGTAACTCTGTCTTTTGTTGATGGTCAAAAAAGTCCTTGTTGCGACCTCTATGCCACGCCCCTTGCGACCTCTATGCCACGGGTAGTGCGACCTCTACGCCACACCCTGCGACCTCTATGCCACGGGTTTGCGACCTCTATGCCACGCCCTTGCGACCTCTGTGCCACGGGTTTGCGACCTCTATGCCACGCCTTTACGACCTCTATGCCACGGTTTTTTATCATTCACTGCTCTCTTTTTTCCTGGTTACGAGCACCTTGTCCTCGGTGTCTATCTGCCAGCAACTGATTGTGCCGATGGCCTGCAGATCATCGAGAGATTTTCTCAATCTCTTTCGAAAATCAGATAAGCGTCCGCATTTTGATCGACTTAAGCGTTGCAATGTCACCACCTTCATCGGATAGGCGTCAGTGCTGCTGTACAGACCATGCAGCCACTTGGAGAGACCGGTCTTCAGCTGTATTCGTTGTTTCCATTGCAGCGAGGTCCAGCCCATTCTAAATATTGATTCCAGACCGCAATTAACCCTGAGATAAAAATCCCTGCCCACTGGATCGTAGTAAAAATCGTAGATCAATGACCCTCCGTAAATACTGCTCAACCTCGGCATAGTTGCTCCATCGAAATGCACTTCGATCAGGCAGGCGCATAATCGTCTGATCGAGCTAAACAACCATTCCTGGCCGGATTTTCCCGGTTTTTTACCCAAGGCCTTCAGGTAGCCCCTGACGGAAAACTTCACCAGTCCATCCCGTGGGTTTTCCCCACTCTGCCGGGCCGCCAGATGAACGGCATGGAGAAAAACATCGAAATCGCCCTGGTCCAGTTCGCCGCCGGTAAAATAGACCGTCACTCCGCTGAACGAGACAATCCGTCTTTTTTCCAGGTATCTGCGGCGCCCGCGCCTGACCATGCCGAAAAGCGCCGACTGCAGGCACATATTGGGAGCAATATGCCTTTTATGCGCACCTTTCGGCAGAATCGGTAAGTCATAGGGTTGCAATGCATCGGCTTGCGGAAGTTTCGGTATTTCTTTTTTCCGCCGTTTTTTCGACCCCATGTCCCCTGGGGACGGAGCCATTATCCGTACCTTTTCCCGGCCATAATTTTGTTTGCCCGTGCTTAGGGATCTGAACTTTGTAACCGTTGCCCTGAGTTCATCTGTTGTTCGGATTGGCGTGCAATTTCAACAGCCGAAACTCTTTCACCGGCGCTCTTGATAAATTGATCCCAGGCGGCCTGTTTCTTTTCTCTGGATCCCCAAACCCAGACCCTGCGGTCTATGCCTGTCAGCTTTTCAAGTTTTGGGGCCAATGATGGCGGGCATGGCTTTCTTGCATGCAAAATATGATTCAAGAAATAGGCCTTAATGCCTGCCGACTCAGCTACGCTTCGCTGTGTAACTTTCTCCATAGCCTATAAT
>WGCP01000092.1 GCA_015493715.1 Desulfobulbaceae bacterium | reverse complement strand
CACGGAGGTTGACAATGATAGAACTGAAAAATATTACAAAGTCCTTTCAAAACGGGACGATTACAACCGAGGTCCTCAAAGGGGTGACGTTTTCCATGCAGCAGGGGGAATATGTCGCCATAATGGGTTCATCCGGTAACGGTAAAACGACCCTGATGAATATCCTGGGCTGTATGCTGAAGGCCTCGGGTGGTTCTTATCTCCTTGACGGCGTGGATATAGAAACCCTGGATGATGATCAGCTTTCCGAACTCAGGAATAAAAAAATAGGTTTTATCTTTCAGTCCTTTAACCTTCTGAACGGTACCAGCGCCCTTGACAATGTTCTTTTGCCCCTGGTCTATGCCGACGAGTATCCCGATGACGCCACCGAACGGGCGGTGGGACTTCTGGAATCGGTGGGTCTGGGGGACCGAATCCATTATAAACCCAGCGAACTGTCCGGCGGCCAGCATCAACGGGTTGCCATTGCCCGGGCTCTTGTAAACAATCCGGCCATTCTCCTGGCCGATGAACCCACAGGCAATCTGGACAGTGAATCTTCCCGGGAGATAATGAACATTTTCAAACAACTGCATGGCCAGGGCAAAACAATTATCCTCATAACCCATAACAGCAGCGATGCCGAATGTGCCGGAAGAACAGTGTTTTTAAGAGACGGCAGAATCTACAACGAGGAGGCCGCAAAATGAAGGTCACGACGCTTATCGGTGTAGCCTCAAAATCCATCATCAGGCATAAACTGCGGACATTTCTTATCGAGCTGGCCATCCTGGCCGGTATTGCTACTCTTACCGTGGTTATCTCGTTAACGCAGGGCGCGAATAAGCGCATTATGAAGAGAATGAATAATTTCGGCCATGATGCGATTATGGTCCATTCCGGCGGCGGAAAAGTGCGCGGCCCTTCCACTGCGGAAGAGGCTAATTTAACAGACAAAGATAGGACTGACATCCAAAATATCGATGGTGTGCAATTCGTCACACCCATGCAGGTGGAATTGGATATGCCGCTGAAATATGGTAACCGGTTTACCACCTCCTGGGTCATGGGCGTGGAGCCGGACTGGCAGGATGCCTGGCACAGAGGCGCTTTGCGTGGTGATTTTATCAGCACTGCGGATAATGAACAGTTGGCGCGGGTCTGTGTTGTCGGCACCACCACGACCAGGGATTTATTCGGCAATGAGAACCCGATAGATAAAGATATAATGGTTGGAAGTGTGTCTTTCAAGGTAATAGGAATTCTGGAAAAGCGGGGGCAATCGCCGGCCGGAACCGATTTCGACAACCTCATTCTCATTCCCTTTACTACAGCCTCAAGAAGACTGATGCACCAGCCGATCTATACCAGCATGCTCCGGGTAATCATTGACGATCCCGCCCAGGCAAAACATATCGCCGGCACAATAAAAGAGATTGTACGGGAAAATCATCATCTGGCGGCCACCGAAGAGGATGACATCCGGATCAGCACGGCGGAACATGTTGCAAAAATGATAAAGAGTACCTCTAAAACACTTGACCTCTTCTTATGGCTGATTGCCGTTATATCACCCATGGTCGGGGGAATAGTGCTGATGAATATAATGCTCATGGCGGTCTCGGAGAGAAAACAGGAGATAGGGTTACGACGAGCGTTAGGTGCCAAGAAAAAACATATTATTTATCAATTTCTTACCGAGTCGGTCATCCTTACCTTTTCAGGCGGAGTATTGGGCGTGGGCGCAGGGGTTATTATCGCAATGGTGTTGCGCAATTTCGGCAAGCCCATCAGCATAACCTGGCAGCCTTTTGCCATCGCCTTTGTGTTTTCCGTCCTGATTGGCCTGTTTTTCGGAGTTTACCCGGCAAGAAAGGCGGCCGGTCTTGATCCGGTACAAGCCTTGAACCGGAAATGAACATCACAAAAAATATACAGATATCGCAAAAGATATTATTGGTTCACAAGGTACGAACAACCCTCTCATTGTCGGGGATTATCATTGGTATTTGTGCGGTGATAATCATGGTCTCCATCGGCAAGGGTACGGAAGAGACGATTGTTTCGCAGATAACCGGAATGGGGAGCAATCTGCTGATCGTCAATGCAGGTAAAGTACGAATTATCGCAGGCAGGGCACGGCAGGCAAAAGTCGTAACGACCCTCAAAACAAAGGACGCACAGAAGATTATCACCAAGTCACTCGGGATAAACTACGCAGTGCCGACCCAGACAAAGAAGCTGCAGGTAAAATACGGCAATCTCAACACCAGAACAAGTATTGTCGGTACAAATGCGGATATTCTCAAGGTACGAAACTACTCTCTTGCCAAAGGGAGATTTTTTGATAAAGACGAAAATAATGGCCGGAGAAGGGTGGCGGTTCTTGGCCGGACAGTGGTTGAAAATATATTTGATCATGATGATCCGGTTGGAAGAATGATTCGCATAGGGCGGGTTCCCTTTGAGGTTGTCGGGATACTTGCGCCCAAAGGACTTGATATTAACGGCACAGACCAGGATGATCAGATCATTATCCCGCTCAAAACGGCCTTACGACGATTGTTTAATCTGGATTATATTAATGCCGTCTATGTGCAGGCCAAAGATAGTCATTCCATGGACCAGGCGGAGTCGGAGATAAGAGACATCCTCCGGGAAGCACATCATCTCAGAAAAGGCAGAGCCGATGATTTTACTATCCGAAATCAGGCCACGGTCTTAAAGGCGCAGAGAGAAAGCAGCCGCACATTTACCTTTTTGATAAGCAGTATCGCCGCAGTCTCTCTGCTTGTGGGAGGCATAGGTATTCTGGCGGTCATGCTTATCTCCATCAGAGAAAGGATAAAAGAGATAGGCATCAGGATGGCCGTAGGAGCCAAAAAGAGTGATATCCTTCTGCAGTTTCTGTCCGAGTCGTTGTTGTTGAGCATTGGCGGCGGCGTATTAGGTATACTTTTAGGAATAACGATAGTTGTTCTTCTCACATTTTTTGCCGACTGGCGGTTTGTCCTTCCCTTGAATGTAGTCGTACTGTCTTTCCTCTCCACCGTTATCATGGGTATCTGCTTTGGTGTTTATCCCGCTAAAAAAGCCGCTTCCTTAGACCCTATCAAGGCGCTGCAGTTTGAATAAAGAGGTAAAGGGGGTTATCGCAAACCTCAACCCGGCAATGGTGATGAACGATGAACAGCTCATGTTGCGGGTAGCTGAAGGCGACCTTGGCTCCTTCGACGAGATCATACGACGGCATCAACATACCGCCTGGAGGATTGCCCACAGATTCCTTGGGGATCCGGCGGAGGCCGAGGACATTGCCCAGGAGTCTTTCTTGAGAATATTTACTTCAGCCCACAGATACCGACCCACCGCCTCTTTTTCAACCTATCTGTACCGTATTGTTTCCAGGCTCTGTATCGATAATTTCCGAAAGAAACGTCCCATTCTCACTCATATTCTTCCTGAAATGGTTGACACTTCCCCAGACCCGGCAACAGCTTTGATCCAAAAAGATCGCGATGTGCTGATTCGCAAGACCTTGGACAAATTGCCATCCAGACAACGGATGGCCGTTATTTTGAAATACTACGAAGGGTTGAGTTACAGCGAGATCGCCCAGGCGTTGGAGACGACGATCAAGGCCGTGGAGAGACTGCTCGGCCGCGCCAGGAAAACACTCCAGTCCAGTCTGTCGGAAATGAAAAAATAAAAAAGAACGGGGTTTTTCCATCCCTTACCCGGTTGCCAGGTATGATGAATCCGTAAAAAGTCTAAATCTTTTCAAAGATGGCTAAGTGTCCTTTCTTTTTCCAAAAAAAATCCGCAGGACCAATCAGGCCCTGCGGATTTTGTATTGAGACCATCGGGGTAAACAATTACCGCCGATAATGGAAATTCGGCTTCTTTCACCGATGGGTTTTATGAAAGCAACTGCGCATCATCAATCATCATCATTAT
>WGCP01000091.1 GCA_015493715.1 Desulfobulbaceae bacterium | reverse complement strand
TGCCGGAGACAGGCAGAGAAGAACAAGACAACAGGCAGCACCGAAATGAATTACATTCTTTTTCATTTTCTTCCTTTTTTAACTCAAAAAACCGAAATTATTGCTGGAGAAGCTGTGCCTGAAATTTCGAGGTCTTCGCTTATCTGGTCCATCCATGATGTACATGCATAAAACAGGCAGGATCCGGAAATACACCAAAGCGCATAACCCCTCAACAAAATCGGGCAATTTTCACCACAAACTACGAGAAAAAGAATTACTATTACTTTTTTGAGTCCAGGAGAAGTAAATTATTGGTAAGGTACGAAAAGACAGGCCGAAAGGCCCTATGGACAAACACGAAACACCGGATAGTATTCGGTGTTTTTAAGCAAATTTCTACTCCAATGACAAGTCAGGTGGAAAGGGGTGCAATACAAAAAAGTGGTAAAAAAATGATTGTCACTTGAATGCATTTTTTTAAACCGCAGAGGTCACCAGGAATTTAGAATTACGAAATCTACTTTTTCTTTGCCATGGCGGTTTTCAGGCTTGTTACAAAAATCAGTATTAACTGATTGCTTTCATCAAGCAGTGATTCGAGTTTTGATGGTTCAATGAGTTTTGCCTTCTTAATCATCAGTAACCACACCCGAGTTTCCCGTAATTCCTTGAGAGCAACTTTCATCTTGTGAATAAAATCAGCTCGCGATTCTGCACTCTGAGCTTCACCATAATTAGGCGCAGGTGAGGTGCCGCTACGAATCAGTTGCCCGGAAATATGGTTCCCGACTTTATTCGTTGGCAATGATCCTGCCACAGTAATGACTCGTACCGCAAAATCAATCAAACGATCTGCAAGGTCAAAAACTTTCCTTTCCTTCATTATTCGAAATTCCCTGTTCGACATTCGACATTCAAGTTAATTCGCTAAGTCAAAATTTTATCAAGATGGTCAACTTGTCACTTTTTTGTATTGCACCCGGTGGAAAGGATATCCGTCAGGACCTGTTGCAGGTCCTGTAACTGATAGGGCTTCCGGAGTCGTGCACAAAAGCCGTACTCCTGAAAATGTTTAATGATTTCACCATTTGAAAAACCGCTGACAACCACCAGACGAGCATTGTCGTCATGTTGACGAATCAAGGCGGCCGCCTTCTCACCGCCCATCCCTTCAGGTACGGAGAGGTCCAGCAGGGCGGCGGCAAAGGGTTTGTCGCTTTCCAGCGCCTTTTGATACAGAGCCACCGCCTCTTCACCGCTTTCAGCAGGGGTTACATGATAGCCGAGAAACTCGAGCATTTTCCGAGCGATAGCACGCGACATTTCATCGTCATCCATGACCAGAATTTTTTCTGAATGATTCCCCTGTTGCAGCGGAGCTGTATTGGACATCATTTCAGGAATTTTTTGCAGCTCATTCTCCACATGGGAAAACTCCCGGACCAGCTCGTCAAACAACAGATCACAGCCCTCCAGCTCCTTTGCCCTGCCTTTACGCTCCAACTCCTGACAGATTTTTGCCATCTTTACGGCACCGACGGAGCCGCTGGATGATTTCATCGTGTGCGCCGCCCGCCATAGCGCCCCACCATCACCGAGCGCGAGCGCTTCGCGCATTTCCTGCACCAGGGGCTGGGCACTTTTCAAATAACTCTCTATAATTTCGACAACTATATCAGGCTGCCCCAGCTGCTGTATCCGTCGGTACTTTGCAAGGATAGTCGGGTCAAAACCTTTATCCGTTTTTTCCCGGCACGGCTTTTTCCGGACCTCCCTGTCCGGGGTGGAATTTTGTTGCTGTTTGTCCCCAGGAATCCATTTTTTCAACATCTCCTGCAACCGGTTCTGTTGCAGAGGTTTGCCGAGATAATCATCCATTCCGGCCTGCAGACAGTGTTCCCGGTCACCACTCATCACATGGGCGGTCAGGGCGATAATCGGGGTAGGTTTACATCCACCCTTCTGTTCCAGGGCGCGAATTTCAGCCGTGGCGCTGTAACCATCGAGCTCGGGCATTTGACAGTCCATGAGAATGATATCATAACGGCCTTCCTTTGCCATGAGAACAGCTTCTCTGCCGTTAGCAGCCGGAGTTACGTGACACCCAAGTATTTCCAGCATACCCTTGACGACAATCAGGTTCGTCGGATTGTCCTCTGCAACCAGGACCCGGCAATCAAATCTATAGGTTGATAAGGAAGATTCTTCCTGCTCTTTTTGATACTCGGCAATGGCTGATTCCTGATCAAGAGGAACCTGGAGCCGGGCGGTAAAACTAAACGTTGCGCCAAGTCCGGGTTCACTGTCGACGGAGATATCACCCCCCATCAACGTTACAAGCTGCCTTGAAATGGCAAGGCCCAGACCGGTTCCCCCATATTTTCTGGTTGTACTGCTGTCCGCCTGGGTAAAGGCATCAAAAATCCCCTGCCGCTGGTCGGAAGTAAGCCCGATACCCGTATCACGCACTTCAAAGTGCAAAACACAATTTTCAGGTTCATGTCCTTCCATAGTGACCTGGAGATTAACACTGCCCTGCCCGGTGAATTTGATCGCATTACCGATAAGATTGGTCAAGACCTGTCGCAGACGGACCGGATCACCATGGACAATACGGGGTATGTCCTTCTGCACTCTACTGGTTAATGTAAGCCCCTTCTTGCTCGCCTTTCCCGAGAAAAGATCATAAATGGAATCAATCAATTCACGCAAATCAAAGTCGATCTGTTCCAGTTCCAGTCGCCCTGCCTCGATTTTTGAAAAATCAAGGATATCATTGATAATATAAAGGAGATTTTTCCCGGAAGAGCGAACAGTGTGGACAAATTGCCGTTGCCGGTCGGTCAATTTGGACTGCAGCAATAACTCAGCCACCCCCAAAACGCCATTCATCGGCGTTCGTATCTCATGACTCATATTGGCAAGAAATTCACTCTTTGCCCGGCTGGCCTCTTCCGCCGCATCTTTAGCCCTGCAGAGGTCGCGGGTGCGTTCCGCGACCTGTTCCTCAAGATGCTCATCCCGCTGTCTGATCTGATCCAACATATCGTTAAAGCCGGCGGCAAGCAGACCCAGTTCATCCCTGCTGGATTCCGGAACTCTGAGGTCATACTGTTTTTCCTCGGAAATCCGCTTCATTGCCTTAGACAGAATGAAGATAGGCTCGCTGATAACCGACAATAGACGGCTGGACAACAGCATGGCGGTCATTAGGCCAAACAGCATGATTGCCGCCATAACAAGACCTATCATCAACAGATCGTGATGCGTTTTGCGTAGACTCAGGCGGATCATTAACGAACCTATCCGTTCTCCATCAAGGACAATGGGTC
>WGCP01000090.1 GCA_015493715.1 Desulfobulbaceae bacterium | reverse complement strand
GGGGCGACCAGCTCATCACCGGTGGAGATGATGCCGACCCTTGGCCGTCGGTGTACGTTCAACCGGGTTATACCCAGACCGGCCAGTACGCCAAGGTCCTGCGAGCGGAGCATTCGTTTAACCGGAAGAATCTCCGCACCTTGCTCAAAGTCCTCTCCGGCCCGGATAACATTTTCTCCTGGGGCCACCGGCCGGAAAACTTCCACGGTACGACTATCCATCAGGTGCGTGTGCTCGACCATGACCACCCCGTCGCCCTTATCAGGGAGTTCACCGCCGGTCCAGATATGCACGGCCTGGCCGGGACGCAGGGAAAATTCAGTTCCGGAGCGGCCCATGGCGATTTCCCCGATGATGTCAAACAGAGCCGGTTCCGATTCCGAGCAGCCAAATGTGTCCCGGGCCCGAACCGCAAAGCCGTCCATGGTGGAGCGGGAAAAAGGGGGAAGCTGTTCGGCTGCTTTCAGGCTGTTTTCCACCGCGACCCGGCCAAGGCCGTCACCGGAAGCTATCTCTTCTCCGGGCAGAGGGGAAAATCGGGAAAATAACCGGTAAAACTCGGCGGAACTGATCAGCTGGAAAAATCCTTTCATGGCTATGCCCTGGTCAGGATGATTGAACCGGTGCCTATCATGATGGCGCCGGAGCCACGGTTCAGGTTTTTTAGTGAACGACGGCTTGTGAAAAGAGACCTCGCCCTGTCGGCGGCGTATCCATAAGCGAGTAGGACCGATCCCAGCACCAGGCAGACGATTGTTGCGCTGAGCAGCACATCCATGGCGCTGAGGTGGTGCAGGTCGAGAAATGTGGGGAGAAAACCAAGGTAAAAAAGGATCACCTTGGGGTTACCCAAGGTTACGGCCAGGCCACCGGTAAAGTTTTTTGTCCAGGAAAGCCCCGGGTCTCGTGTTGGGGGCACCATCTCTTGCCGTACCGGAGAAAACCAGATGCGCAGGCCGAGAAAGATCAGATAAAGGCCGCCCGTAAAGCGCACCGCAACAAAGAAATTTCCCAGTAACTCGGCAACCGCAGACAGACCGTAAACAGCCAGCAATAGAAAGAAGAGATCACCACAGACAATGCCTGCCGCAACAGCTGCGGCTTGTGAGAAGCCTGAGGCCAGCGATCTGGCCACAGTTGCAAAAATACCTGGACCGGGAGTAACTGCCAGAACAAACATGGCCCCGGCCAGAGAAAGAGCAGTAACAAGATTCATTGAAGGTCTACAATGGGTGTTGTTTTATTCATGAATCGATGGGTTCCTTAGCGACTTTCGGCTGACCCAGGGTATAGATAACCTGTTCTCCCTTGCCCTTGACCTCGATTTTTTCACCTTGGACAAATGAAAATGTATCATGCAGAATACTATAGGTTTCCTGTGATACGTTCACCTGCATGGGGGTGCCGAGTTCTTCCATCCTGGCGGCAATATTAACGGTGTCGCCAAAAATATCATAGAGATATTTTTCAGTACCCACTACGCCGCCCACCACGGGCCCGCTGTGGATGCCAACCCGAATTTGCCATTTGTATTGGTCGTGTCGATTACGTTTTTTTAAAAAATCAATCATTTGCAGGGCGGATCGGCCAATATTTTCGGCATGGCGGGGATCAGGCTCCGGGACACCGCAGACACAGAGATAGGCGTCACCGATGGTTTTCATCCGCTCGCAGTGGTGTCGGGTCGCTATGGCATCAAAACCGGTAAATATTTCATTGAGCTCGCCGATGATGGTTTCCGGTGAGAGCCGGGAGGACGCAGCCGTAAACCCCACAATATCTGCAAAACAGACCGTGGCCTCGGTAAAGAGTTTTGGTGCGCAATGACCGGTTGCGAGCAGTTCCCCGGCAACGCGACAGGGCAGGACATTTTGCAGCAGGGCTTCTGATTTTTGTTTTTCCTCTTCCAAAAGAATATTTTTTCGGGCCAGTTTCCGTTGCAGATGACGGATGCGAAGATGGGTGCAGATACGGGCAATGACCTCTGCCGGCTGGAAGGGTTTGGTTATATAATCGACGCCACCGGCTTCAAATCCACCGATTTTGTCTTCGGTGGCATCCAGGGAGCTGATAAAAATGACGGGTATGTTTCTGGTTGCTGGTTCATTTTTCAGTTGGATACATGTCGTGTATCCGTTCATTCCGGGCAGGAGAATATCAAGGATAATAAGGTCGGGCAGGACTGTGGTGACAAGCTTTAACGCCTCTTCGCCGGAGACGGCATTGAGAATGGTATAGCCTTGTTTTTTCAGCAATTCGCTGAGGATCTTGCGGTTGACCGGCGAGTCCTCGACAATCAGTATGGTCTGTTGATTATCCATGGAAATTATTTGTAATGGTCTCGTAAAAAAGTCCAGGCGATGACTAAAGGTGGCTACGTTAAAACTGGTATATACAGGTACTCTGCGGCGTCCCGCCCTGGGAGCGGGACGCCGCAGGATGAAGTTTTTAGGGTCACGGAATCAATTCTTCAGACTGTTGATCGGTGCCGGGATCTTGCCGCCAAAGTTCATGAATCTTTCGGACTTGCCGACATTTCGCACAGGCAACAGGGCGGATTCGCCAAACAGGCCACCAAAGGAAACAAAATCACCGGCCTCTTTTCCCGGTACCGGGATGATGCGAACCGCTGTTGTCTTGGAGTTAATCATGCCGATGGCCATTTCATCGGCAATAATGGCGCCGATGGTGGTGGCGTCAACGCTGCCGGGAACGGCAACCATGTCCAGGCCGACGGAACAGACTGCAGTCATGGCTTCGAGTTTTTCCAGGGACAGGGTGTTGTTTTTTACCGCTTCGGCAAGCTCGGCATCCTCGCAAACGGGAATAAAGGCACCGGAAAGGCCGCCCGCGTTCTGGCTGGCAAAGGTGCCTCCTTTTTTGACGGCATCGTTTAGCAGGGCGACAATGGCCGTGGATCCCGGTGCACCGATGGCATCGACCCCCATGATCTTGAGAATCTCGCCCACCGAGTCCCCGACCTTGGGTGTCGGAGCAAGGGAAACATCGACAATGCCGAATGGTATGCCGAGTACGGAAGAAACCCGCCAGCCGATCAATTCTCCGCAGCGGGTGACTCGAAAAGCGGTCTGCTTGATGACCTCGGCCAGCTCGTGCAGGCCGGGTGTATTGTCTGATTCCGCCAGCTTTCGCTCCAGAGCACGGGCAACAACGCCCGGGCCGCTGACTCCAACATTGATCACCACCTCATGCTGGCCCGGACCGTGGATGGCTCCGGCCATAAAGGGATTGGCCTCGGGCTGATTGGTAAAGACCACCAGCC
>WGCP01000089.1 GCA_015493715.1 Desulfobulbaceae bacterium | reverse complement strand
AAGACCCTGCACTGCGACTATTGCGGCGGCGACACGCCCATTGACGACCATGAGACGATCCTCGAATCCATCCGGGAGCTGCCCTTTCGAGAGGCGTTGCAACAACTGGCAACCACTGCGCCCGGTCGGACCGTTTTCACCGTTCAATGTGAAAACTGCGCCGCTGAGTTTACCCTTGATACAAATAACCATGCCGGTAACTGTCCCTTCTGTGGCACGCCGATTGTGGTTAAACCGGGAAAAAGTCGCCCGATTCTTCCCAAATCACTGGTCCCATTTGCTATCGCCCGCAAGCAGGCGGAAGAGAGGTTTGTTACATGGCTCACCTCGCTTTGGTTTGCCCCTGGCAAGTTAAAAAAATATGGCCATACGAAAGGTCGTTTGACCGGTGTCTATATTCCCTACTGGACTTATGACAGCTCCACCACAACGGACTATACCGGAGAACGCGGCATAACCTACCAGGTGCCGATGTCGGTTATGGTCATGGAAAATGGCCGTCGAGTCCGGCGGACGGTGATGGTCACCAAGGTGCGCTGGACGCCGGTTTCCGGCAGGGTCAGCCGCTTTTTCGATGATGTGCTGGTTGGAGCCTCCACAACCCTGCCCAGAACCATCACCGACCGGTTGCGTCCCTGGAACCTGAATGCGCTGGTTCCGTTCAACGAGGCTTACCTGAGCGGATTTGAGAGCGAAGTCTATCAGGTGCGCCTTGATGACGGTTTCAACCGGGCCGTACGGATCATGGATGCGACTATCCGGGGTGATATAGCCATTGATATCGGCGGCGACCTCCAGCGCATTCATCATCTTGATACCCACCACGACAAAATCACCTACAAACATATTCTTCTGCCAATCTGGTCATCCGCCTTTACCTTTGGTAGCAAGACCTTTCGGTTTGTGGTCAACGGCCAGACCGGCAAGGTCCAGGGTGAGCGTCCCTACAGTCCCTGGAAAATTATGGCCGCCGTCATTGCCGCCCTGGTCGTGATCGGCGGTATTGCCCTGGTGAAAACAAATATGTAGCCGGCATGGCTGAGACCTCGGTGGATTAGGTTACGTCCGCAACGATGACGGACTTACAGCCATGGTGACAATGTTGCTGTCTGAAGAGTGGAAAAAACATTTATTGACGGACATGTTTGCCTGTCGATCTTTTTTTTCTTCCAGATAAAAGCCGGCAAACCGTAAATAAACCATGAATGCTTAAAGAGGGCAGGAATGAAGACATTACTCACCCAGGAAGAATATTGGAACAAGGTGGCTGAAGAAAAAGAACTGACGACGCCTCTACCCTTGGAAGTATTTAAAAAAAATGTGCCTGTTAACGCTCGGATCCTTGATGTCGGCTGCGGCTATGGAAGAACCCTGCATGAGCTGTATGAGGCTGGCTACACGGCCCTGTCAGGGATTGATATTTCGAGAAAAATGATTGCCAGGGGGCGTAGACAATATCCGCAACTGGACTTGAAACAGTACGAAGGCACGCGACTTCCCTTTGAGGATGATTCGTTTGATGCCGTTCTTTTATTGGCGGTTTTGACCTGCATCCTTGAGGACGTCCTGCAGGAGCAACTTCTTGCAGAAATACACCGTGTTCTTCGGAAGGATGGGGTTATCTCGATCAATGATTTTTTACTGAACAGCGATCAGCGTAATGTTGAGCGCTACCAACGCTATGAGAAGAAATACAATGAATATGGAATATTTGAACTGCGGGAAGGCGTGGCCTTTCGACATCATAGCAGGGCAAGAATCGATAAGTTGACGAGCAGTTTCACTCCAATCATTTTTGATTCCGTCGTCTACACAACCATGAATGGCCACAAGTCAAAGGGCCTGTATTTCCTGGGCAGGTGCGGGAAGGAGACGGGGGGACCGATAGGATCCGCCAAAGAAGCTGCTTGTGTTTGGCGAAAACGTGGGAAGAGTTTTTTGCGTAATTCTGGACTGATCTCCCGCTCCTTGTGGCTGAAACAATTTCGATGTCCCTGTCACCTGCAGCGTGTGGGGTGTTTGTTTGACCTGCTTTTTTTAATAGAGTTGTCAGGTAACTGAAGTTTCCCGGTTTTTTCAAAATATAACCATTTGGAATCATAGATAAAAAATAATTACTGTTAAATGAAGATCGTTTTTCCAGGTAGAATATTGAGTTCCGTCAAAACGGAGTCGACGTAACATGTTGTAATTATAGTAATTATAGAAATATGATCCAAAATGAGGCTCTGCCGTTAACGTAAAAAACCGGGAAACTTTAGTCAGGTAAATTTAGAGTAAGAAATTGAGTTGCATGGTTTTTTTTCTTGTCTTTTTCATATGCCGTGTGATTTCATTTAAGTAAATACGATATATGTTTATTGGTATTGCTTGGTAATTGAAAATTTATGAGGTGAAATTGTGGGAAAGAAGATGAGCATCCAGGTGAAATACGTCCTGGTTTTTTTGTTAACTTTGGCCCTGGTCGGGGGGGCGTTTGTTGTTGGTTTGACGACCTTGCGTGACAGGGTTTTGCGAAATGAGGCGGAAGCCGTTGCCGATCAGGTGATAGCCTTTCGCGCCTGGGTGGCCGGCACCGGTATGGTATGGGTGGACAAACTGGCCAAAGATTTTCCTGATTTTCTTGCGGAAAGAAAATGCGACGATCTTACATTTTACGGAAAAAATCCGGCGCTGGCGACAAGAGAACTCTCCACCATTGCCAACAAGACTGCTCTACGGGCGACCTATCTCGTCACGAGCGATGAGGTCAGACAACCGGCTAATCAGCCTGATGCCTTTGAAAAAGAGGCTATTGCAAACTTTAAAGAAGATAAAAAGCTGAAGTTTATTGATGGTTATACCGGCAATACCTATCGATATGCCCGGCCGATTTTTGTGAAAAAGAGCTGCCTGAAGTGTCATGGTCAGCCGGAAGATGCTCCGCAGGCAGTCATCGAAAAATACGGCAGTGAAAAGGCCTTTGGGTATAAGGTTGGTGATGTTCGCGGTATAGTCAGCGTCAAACTACCGGCACTTAATTGGCAGGGACTGCTGTCTATCTTTGCAAATCCTATCGCAATAGGTCTGGTGGTTCTGGCCTTCCTTCTTAACTTTATGTTTACCCAAAAAGTTATTATTAAGCGGCTGGGATCTTTGACCAGTGATGTGACGGCAATCGCCAAGGGTAAGTTGTCAACACCGCTAAATTATACCGATCCGAAAAAATCAAATGATGAGATCGATCATGCCTATCATGCAGTTAACCTGCTGAAAAAAAGCATGGTGATTATCATGAAAAAACTGAAGAAAAAATAACCCTTTTCCCTTGGGGGAAGAGAGTGGGCCAAATCCGGCGATATCGATGCATGCATTGATATCGCCGATTTTTTTTGTACAAGGCAGGTGTTCGAATCATGGAAGCAGCAAAACGGATTCAACACTCATAGTCGCATAATGTAATCTACTTGTAGTAGATCAAGGGATATGTGTAAAGCTGGTTAGTCTGCCGTTCCGTTCTGGGAAAATAGCTCCTTGCCGGTAACAGTGCCATATATTAGGCTGTGTGCTTTTACCCATGACTGCAACGAAGCAATAGGCTTATACTGTTTCCCGATTTTAAGGAGGTAATCATGACCGGTAATTTGATTCAGCGCACTGCATCGGCGTACGCCTATCCATTAAATATAAAAAACCTCTTACAGGCACCGGTGGTCGACAACCCGGATCAGGAAATTGTTTATCGTGATCTTCATCGATACAGCTACAGCCACTTTCGTCAAAGGATATGCAGACTGGCCAATGCGCTGACGGAACTCGGGGTCAAGGCCGGGGATACGGTTGCGGTCATGGATTGGGACAGTCATCGATACCTGGAATGTTTTTACGCGATCCCCATGCTTGGGGCCGTGTTGCATACCGTCAATATACGTCTGTCAACGGAGCAGATCCTCTACACTGTTGACCATGCCGAAGACGATTTTCTCCTGGTTCATGAAGAGTTTCTGCCCCAGTTGGAACAGATCAAGGGGCGCATGGATACCGTGAGAGGATTTGTTCTGCTTCAGGATTCCGGTAAGGCACCGGAAACATCACTGGAGCTTGTCGGCGAATATGAGGCGATGCTTGCCGAGGCCGAAGATGCGTATGAGTTTCCCGATCTTGATGAAAACACACGGGCGACGACCTTTTATACCACGGGTACAACCGGTATGCCCAAGGGCGTATATTTCAGTCACCGGCAGCTGGTTCTGCATACTCTGGGGGGCATGGCGGCGCTGGCTACGGCCGTGGATCAGGGAAGACTGCACCAGCAGGATGTTTATATGCCGATTACCCCGATGTTCCATGTTCACGCCTGGGGCATGCCCTATATAGCAACCTCTCTTGCCCTGAAGCAGGTCTATCCGGGGAAATATGCGCCGGAAACCTTGCTGAAATTGATTGAAACGGAAAAGGTCACCTTTTCCCACTGCGTGCCGACCATTCTTCATCTGCTGATGAGTCATCCGCTTTTTTCTGAAATTGACCTGTCGCACTGGAAAGTTATGATCGGTGGCGCCGTACTGCCCAAAGCCATGTGCAAGGCGGCTTTGGCACGCGGCATTGATATTTTCAGCGGCTACGGTATGTCGGAAACCTGTCCGGTACTCACCATTGCCCATGTGACGGAAAAAGAATTATCCGAAGATGAAGAGCTGGAGATCCGCTGTAAAACAGGCCGACCCCTTCCTCTGGTCGAGTTGAAGATTGTTGATGAGCAAATGAAACCGATCCCTGCCGATGGCGAAAGTGTCGGCGAAATCGTGGTCCGTTCGCCCTGGCTGACCCAGGGATATCTCAAGGATCAGCGCAACTCTGAAAACCTCTGGCTGAACGGCTATCTCCATACCGGAGATGTGGCCTATCGTGACGTCAATAATTTTATCAAGATCACCGACCGGATCAAAGATGTGATCAAAATCGGCGGCGAATGGATCTCTTCCCTTGAGGTCGAAGACCTGCTGGCCGTCTATCCGGGAGTGGGCGAGGTGGCGGTTATCGGCCTGCCGGATGAAAAGTGGGGAGAACGGCCGCTGGCCCTGGTCGTCAAGCAGCAGGGCGCGGACCCGACTACCAAAGAATTGCGCCGCCATATTCGTGGTTTCGTTGATAAGGGGGTTATTTCCAAGCAGGTTGTTCTGTTAAAGGTCAGGTTTGTGGATGCCATCGACAAGACTAGTGTCGGCAAGGTCAATAAACGGCTGTTGCGGGAAAAGTACGCCCCGGCTGCTCCGGAGTGAGGCGTTTTTTTCATCAGGCAGGATCATCAACATATCCGTGGTAGAGGTTCTCCCGAGAGCGGTTCTACAAGGCGGGTGCCGCCGGAAACCGTGGTCAGGACCACCCGGCCCGGGTATTTTTTTGTTACTTTTCCGACAATACAGCTCTCCGAACCTTCGGTTACGGAACACATAGCCTCAAGGATAGCTTCCGCCTTATCCGGGGCCGCAATCACCATGCACTTGCCCTCGTTGGCCAAGTAAAGGGGATCAAGCCCCATCAGTTCGCAGGCGGCGCGGACCTCGCCATGCATGGCGAGGTCCTCTTCCTTGATTTCCATGCATAAGTTTGTGGCGCGTGCAATTTCAGCAAGCGTTGTCCCCAGTCCACCCCGGGTAGGATCGCGCATAGTATGGATGGCGTCGCCTTCTTGCTGTAAAATTTTTTCAACAAGAAAATGGAGCGGCCTGGTGTCACTTCGCAGGTTTCCCGCCACCTGCAGGCCCGCGCGACTGGTGAGAATGGTGATACCGTGATCGGCAAGGGTTCCGGAAAGGAGAATGATGTCGCCTTCCCGTACCCGGCCGGTCGCTATTTCGATGTCGTTGTCAACGACCCCGATGCCTGAGGTGTTGATAAAGATTTTGTCGGCCTTACCCCTGGGCACGACCTTGGTATCACCGGTGACCACCGGCACCCCTGCATATTCACAGGCAACAGCAATACTCTGTATGATATGTTCGAGATCGTCGAAAAAAAGCCCTTCCTCAAGAATCAGGCCAAGGCTTAAAGCCAGCGGTCGTGCCCCCTGCATGGACAGGTCGTTGATGGTGCCGTTCACGGCCAGCTCACCGATGTTGCCGCCGGGGAAAAAGATAGGATCCACCACGTAACTGTCCGTGGAAAAGGCAATCCTGCCACCGGGAGCCGGCAGTACGGCCGCATCCTCCAGCCGGTGCAGGATCGGGTCGGATAAATATTTAAAAAAGAGATCGCTGATCAGGTTTTGGCTGGCCAGGCCGCCGCTACCATGGTCGAGGGTAATATGGCTGCTCATTGTTTTCCCTCCAAATTTTTCCTCTCCAGGCCGCCGTAGCGATACCAGGCCCCGCAGGTTCCTTCGCTTGACACCATGCATGGGCCGATGGGGTTGGCGGGCGTGCAACGTCCTCTGAAAAGAGGGCAATCTTCAGGCACGCGTATTCCTTTGAGGATCTTGCCGCATTGACATCCTCTGGGCTCGCCGGACGGCTTGATGTGTATATCAAGTTTCTTGGTTATATCAAATGCGCTGTATTTGTCGCGCAGGGCCAGGCCGCTTGCCGGGATGACCCCGAGGCCGCGCCACCGGCTGTCAACAGGGGTAAAGATTTCGTCGACCAGGGTCTGGGCCCTGGTATTACCCTCCCCGGTAACCGCCCGGCCGTAACAGTTTTCCACGGTTGCCTTTCCCGAGTTTACCTGCTTCACAAGGGCAAGGATCGCCAGCAGAATATCGACCGGCTCAAAACCCGCCACCGCACAGGCAAGGCCGTATTTGTCCACCAGAAAACGAAAACTCTCCGCCCCAGTAATGATGCTGACATGGCCGGGGCAGAGCAGTCCGTCCACCTGAAGCCTGGGGTCCTGCATGAGCGCGTCCAGGGGCGGTGGCATGATTTTGTTTGCCGGAAAGATAAAGAAATTGTCTCTGCCCTGTTGTCTAGCGGCAAGGAGAGTGGCGCCAATGGTTGGAGTGGTGGTCTCAAAACCGACACTTAAAAAAACCACCATGCGGTCCGGTTCCTGCGCAGCCAGTGTAAGAGCATCCATGGGCGAGTAGACGATCCGCACGTCGGCGCCCTTTGCCCTGGCATCGGCCAGTGAACCGGTGTTGCCCGGTACCCGGATCATGTCGCCGAAGGTAGTGACAATGACATCGGAGCGCCCGGCCAGTTCAACAAAGGCATCAATGACGCCGGATGGGGTGACACAGACCGGGCAGCCGGGACCGGAGATTAGCCGGATTTGCCTGGGGAGCATGTTGCGGATGCCGTGCCGGAAGATCGACATGGTGTGGGTGCCGCACACCTCCATGATGGAAATGGGGCGGTCGGTCTGCCTGTGCAGTTTCTCGGTCAGGGCGCTGACCAGATCCCGGTCTCGGTATTCATCGACATATTTCATGTTGCATCCCTGTCCGGTTCATCCTCCATTCCTTCTGCCATCTCCCGCATAAGCGCGAGGTTGATTTCCGCGTTTTCCGCGTCCAGGCAGTTGATGGCAAACCCGGCATGGATAATCAGATAGTCGCCGATCTCAGGCTTGCGGTCCACCAGGTCCAGGCGGACCTCTTTCTGCATGCCGTCGGCATCAACAACGGCAATATCCGGGTCAAGCAGATCGTCACTGCCGCCTTGTATTTTGATGACCCGCATGGGGATGGCAAGACACATTATTTGCGTTCTCCGTGTTGATGTTGATTCCCTCCAGGGTGGAAAATTCGCAGCCCGAACCCCCTAGAAGTAGTAGGAGTGGCTTCAGCCACGAAAAATTCAGCCACAAAAGCTCTGTCCACTATGGTTTTCCATAGTTCCTGAATTCGTAAAAAAGCCAAATTTTCTCAAAGATGGCTAAGTAAAAACATAGATATACAGGTAAGCGCAGACTCCGAGGAGTAGTGTTCCGGGGCGGGTCTCAACCATACAGGTAGTATGTTGTGAGTCGCCCCGGGACACACGACGCAGTAGATCGAAGTTTTTACGACGCCATCATGGTTGTTACACCTCAATATTACACTCATTCACCTCTGCCGCCCACCAGTCTGCAGCCCGGCGATATAGGCCTGGCCAAGGGCAATACCGCCATCATTTACAGGCACCTGATTGCCGGTATACACCTTCAGACCATGTTTCTTCAGATCGTCGGTCAACAGGGTCAGGAGCAGGTTGTTCTGAAAACAGCCACCGGCCAGCAGGATATTTTTTGTCGGTGCTCCGGGCACAGTCTGCGAGTTGACAAGAGCAAGTATAATCGCCAGTGTTGAACGTACAAGCCAGATATGAAAAAAACAAGCCGACTCACGGGCAGGAGTGTTGTTGTGTAGATCCTCAAGCAACCACTCGATAAGCGGCCTGTAATCCAGGCGAAGTTCTCCTCGTTTCCGGCTCACCGTTGCCTGATAACGCTGGTTGGTCGGTTCGCCAATTCCCGCGTTATACGCCTGCCGGGCCAGGGATTCAAGTTCCATGGCGGCCTGGCCTTCAAAATCCACCTCGCGGCGGATGCCGAGAAGGGCTGCCACACCGTCAAAAAGGCGGCCCACGCTTGAGGTGGACGGCGTATTGACTTTCCGCTCTATCATGGATGCAAGCGTGCTGAGGGTTTGCCCGGGAAGATGGCGCAGCGTCTCGGGCAGGGCCGTTCTGTCGGTGATGTTTCCGCCGCTCCCGGCGAGCAGGGCCAGGCCAAGGCGCCATATCTCCCTGGTCGCCCGGTCGCCGCCGGGCAGGGCAAAATTGTCGAGGTGGGCGAGTCTTGCCCATTTTTTTCCCTCAATAGAGAGAAATTCCCCACCCCAGATGGTGCCGTCGCTGCCCAGGCCCGCCCCGTCAAAAATAACGGCCAGGCCGCTATCGATACCGTGTTCGGCCATGACGGCACCGGCATGGGCATGATGGTGCTGCACCTGAACACAGGGCAGGTTCAGCCCGGTCGCGTACCGGCTGCTGAGATAATCGGGGTGAAGGTCGCAGGCAACGATCTCGGGGCTGATCTGCAGCACATCCTGCAGGTAGCGGATCGACTCTTGGTAAAAGATAAGATTATCCGGACCCTTGAGATCGCCTATATGTTGGCTGAGAAAGGCCTGGCCCGGTCGGGTCAGGCAAAAGGTGTTTTTTAATTCCGCGCCGCAGGCAAGAATGGAACCCGGCAGATTGGGGACCGTGACGGGAACGGGCGTATATCCGCGCGACCGGCGCAGGATCTGGCAGGTTGTTTTGCCGCTGCGGACCACCGAGTCATCGACTCTAGTGACGATATCCCGGTTGTGGAAGAGGAAAAAATCGGCAATAGGGGCGAGCCTGGTCTGTGCATCCTCGTTGGTTGTGCAGATCGGTTCATTACTGAGGTTACCCGAGGTCATGACCAGGACGTCCGGGCATTGCGGCTGGGCAAAGAGCAGGTGATGCAGGGGGGTATAGGGCAGCATGACGCCGATTTCATCTATGCCGGGGGCCAGATGACGGCTCAGCCTGCCGGAGATTTTAGGGACCAGAGTAATGGGCCGCTCCCTGGAGGTGAGAATTTCCCTTTCCCTCTTGCCCAGGAAGCAGATGGTCGCAGCCGTTGCCGGGTCTTTTGCCATGACGGCAAGGGGTTTGGCATAGCGTTGCTTTTTCCTGCGCAGGCGGAGCACAGCCTCGTCGGAAAAGGCGTCCACAGCCAGGTGAAATCCTCCCAATCCCTTGATAGCCAGGATGTGACCATCCTGCAGCGTAGCTGCACAGTTCGACAGGCATTGTTCGGTGTCTTTGGTCAATAAACGGCCTCTGTTGTCATGCAGGCTTATCCTCGGGCCGCACCTCGGGCATGCATTCGGCTGGGCGTGGAAGCGCCTGTCCAGCGGATCTTCATATTCTCTGCGACAGGAGGGACACAGGGGAAAGGAGGCCATGGTGGTGTTGGGCCGGTCATAGGGAATTTTTCGGATGATGGTCATCCTCGGCCCGCAGTTGGTGCAGTTGGTGAAGGGATAGTGAAAGCGCCGCTTGCCGGGAGAAAAAATATCAGCCAGGCAATCGTCGCAGGTGGCGATATCAGGGGAGATAAGGGTTGCCGCGTTACCGGTATCTTTGCTGGCGCAAATGATAAATCCGGGTCCTGGCTCCGGTCCCCGGTAGGGTGAAATAACCATGTCGGTGATGCGGGCCAGCGGCGGCGGCGAGGTCTTCAGGGTACTGAGAAAGCGGTCAACGGCCTCTTTCGGGCCGGACAGGAGAATCTCCACCCCCCTGCCGGTATTGACCACCTGTCCGGCAAGGCCGAGTTTTTGGGCAAGGGAGTAGACAAAGGGACGAAAACCCACTCCCTGGACAACACCGCCAACCTGAACGGTTATCTGTTGTTTGCGAAGGCCCGGCGTCATGTATTTTTGCTTTGCAAAATATGCATAAGGGAACAAAATGCTTACTTGTAAAATTCCGAAGGTTGCTGTTTTTGGATGCGGGAATCTTCTCCTTGGTGATGATGGATTCGGTCCGGCCGTTATTGCCGAGCTGGAAAAGGAATATATTTTTCCCCGAAATGTAACCCTTGAAGACGTTGGCGCCGGTATGGGGGAATATCTCTTTGATTCTCTTCTTGCTTCCGATCTTGCTCCGGACCTGTTGATCCTCCTTGATGCCGTTGATTTTGAAGAACGCAGGCCCGGAGAGGTCTTCACCATAACCCCGGATTCCATTCCTGCCAAAAAGATCCACGATTTTTCTCTGCGCCAGTTTCCAACAGCCAATCTGTTTAAGGAACTCGCCGAATACACGGGAGCTGCACTACATATTGTCGCCGCCCGGACGGAATATATTCTCGATGAAATTCAGCCGGGACTGACTCGGCCATGCAACGGGCCGTAGTGGAGGCGAGCGAGCAGGTGAAACAGCTTATCATAGAAACATTCCAGGAAAATTGCGAGATAACCGTACCCTGACCCATGAATTTAAAGTAGCCTAAGCCGAGCGATTTACATTTGGGCACAAGATGCGAGGATTCGTTTGTTTCATTGGGGTTGTGCCGCCATGGAACAACTGGTGCCGCAGCAGATTTTGCCACAATGAAAATCCCATCGGGTTTCACTCATTTGTAACACTTTATTTTGCAAATTAATGAAACGCTCGATTTAAGGTTACAGAACAGGCCTCAAGAGTATATTGACATATGTCCATTGAAAGGGTAATCCCGAGGGAGTACGGATGTTTTTGGGGAGGAATACTATCCGCATTATGGTGGATTTTTATTGGCTTGGTGGCTTGGTGGCTTGAATGCATGAACTCTCGCTTGCTCAGGGGTTGCTTGATCAGTTGCAGGAGTTGGCCGTAACCCATGGGGCGGAAAAAATTTTGCAGGTGCGGGTCAATATCGGCCGGGCATCAGGCATTGTGGTCGATTCTTTTGTCTTTGGCTTTGACGCCATCAAAAAAGATGTAGCGCTCACTATGGAGGCCGTTTTGAACATAGAAGAAGTAGAGGGCTCTGATCTCATTTTGATGCGGGTGGAAATGGAATAATTTTTGTAACTATTCAGCGCATCAACCGGGGGCTGGCTTCTATTTTAAAAGTAACAAAATATATGCCATCTACTGGTCAATGTCAGCTTTTACATTGTTCAAGATAACCTAAGGTTATTGCGACGTTAATACATTTTGTTACTTAGAAGGAGTGACCCATATTTGTGCAGGCAGGCCTGTGAACTATAGTGATTCCTATGTGAATCAGGCCTGACCGTGCGAAGATGGGGTGCTCCTGAACAGCTACTAATTTTTTTCGTTTTCTCCGGCATATTGAGGGAAATAGGAGGGAAAAACATGTGTGATACCTGTGGCTGCCATACTTCCGGGCATACGGAGGCAAAGGTCGTTGAGGTCCATCAGAGCCTGCTGGCGGCAAACCAAAAACAGGCCGATGCCAACAAACAGCATATCGAAGCCATGGGGGCGGTGGCCGTCAATATGATTTCAAGTCCGGGCTCGGGCAAGACCACCCTGTTGGAACATACCCTGGATCGAATCGGCAGCCGCTTGAAAATCGGTGTCATCGAGGGCGATATCGAGACCGAACGTGATGCCGACCGCATACGAAAAAAAAATATTCCCGTGGTCCAGTTGACCACCGGTGGCGCCTGCCATCTTGACGCACCCCTTGTCCATAAAGGGTTGCACGCGCTTGAGCATCAGAGTGAAGACGGAAAATTTGATCTGATCTTTATTGAAAACGTCGGCAATCTGGTTTGCCCCGCCACCTTTGACCTGGGCGAGCATGAACGTATAATTCTGGTCTCGGTCCCGGAAGGATCGGACAAACCGGCAAAATATCCAACCACCTTTCACGGGGCTGATACCTTTGTCATTACCAAGACCGATCTTCTTTCCTATTTTGATTTTTCCATCGATGAGGCAAGGCAGGAATCCTTGCGGATCAATCCAGAGTTACGTATCCTGGAAACAGGAGCACCTGCCGGAATTGGTTTGGATGAATGGATAGAGTACCTCCTGCAATTGATAGCGTCGTGATTGTTTATACGCATAACTCGTCATCATAGAGCTCCCCCCATGGTATCTATTTCTTTAAAGCGGAGCGACAGCGGCTGGACGAGATTCTTACCCTGTTTAACCTGGCTGCCGAAAATCAATCGCCATACCTTAAAAGCCGATTTCATCGCCGGATTGACGGTTGCTCTGGTCGCCATCCCCCAATCGCTTGCCTATGCACAACTTGCAGGCGTACCTGCGTATTATGGACTTTATGCAGCCCTGTTGCCCGTGATCGTGGGGGCCTTGTTAGGCTCCTCACCTTTACTGTCAACCGGTCCGGTTGCTATGACATCTTTGCTGACGGCAGCCAGTGTCATGACCTTTGCTCCTTATGGCAGTGAACAGTTTTATTCGTATGTCATCCTTATTGCCCTTCTTTCCGGGATTATTCAGATCGGCCTTGGTATCGGTAAGATGGGCCAGTTGATCAATTTTCTATCCTACCCGGTATTGCATGGATTCATTAATGCGGCCGCCATTATAATAGGTCTGTCACAACTACCGGCCATGCTTGGTTTGAAGCTGAAAAACAGCGAGCATTTTCTCAGTGATATTTTGCATGTCATCGAGCATTTTAACCGGATTCATCTGCTTTCCATGATTTTTGGAGTGATTGCCCTTGTCCTGTTGCTGGTGATGAAAAAAATGGCTCCCAAGCTCCCCGGAGTGCTCATTGTTGTATCGCTTGGGACTCTTGTCAGTTGGCTTGTGGGATTTGAGGCCGGTGGCGGGATGGTTGTGGGTGTCATTCCGCAGGGACTTCCACATCTGGCCATTCCGAAAGTCAATTTCCAGGCCGGTATGCATCTTCTTCCGGCGGCCTTTGTCATAGCAATCATCAGTTTTATGGAGGCAATGTCGAGTTCTAAGATCATTGCCATTAAAACCCGCACCCGTTGGGATGAAAACCAGGAACTGATAGGGCAGGGTTGCGCCAAGATTATGGCTGCATTCAGTCATTCGATGCCGGTCAGCGGTTCGTTTTCACGTTCCGCTCTCAATCTGATTTCCGGAGCGAAAACAGGGCTGGCCTCCGTGTTCAGCGCGGGAATAGTTCTGCTTGTTCTCCTGTTTTTCACCCCTGTTTTGTACCATTTGCCCAAACCGGTATTATCGGCGGTCATTATGGCGGCAGTGTTTAATTTATTGAATTTTAATGAATTTAAAGATGCATGGCGTGCCAGAAAAGATGATGGCATTGCGGCAGTGGTTACTTTTTTCGCTACCTTGATGTTTGCCCCAAATATCCAGAACGGCATTCTTACAGGGATGATTTTATCCCTGATCATGTTCCTTTATCGTACCATGCAGCCGGACATTGTGATTCTGGGTAAGGATGAACAGGGTGTGCTCCGGGATGCCCGGCGTTTTCATCTTCCCAAGTTGCATCCCCGCCTGATGGCTATTCGTTTCACCGGCCATCTCTACTTCGCCAATGTCGCCTATGTCAATGATTCCGTACTCAGAATCGTTGGCAATGATCCTGAACTGAAGGTCATTCTGATTGTCTGCGATGGCATAAACAGTCTGGACGCCTCAGGTGTGGAAATGTTTATCAATCTTCGTGAACGATTGCAGATGGCGGGGATAACCCTGGCTTTCTGCAATCTGCGGGTGAAAGTGGCCAGTGTCATGCAACGGACCGGACTTGATACAATTATCGGCCAAGAAAATATTTTTGTCTCGGAGAATCAGGCGCTGGAAGCATTGAACAGACGCCTAAATGGAGTGAATAAATGAAGTGGATGCATCTACTTTTGCTGGTTATGCAGCGATTAGGCGGAATATTGTTGGGATTCGTTGGAATCGGAATTGTCTGTTGTTTTTGTAGAGGTTCTGCCGCTGCCGCTGAAAAGAATGTGGTCAATGTTCAGCCCATTTCTGTTTTTGTCTCCATTCAGCCCCAGGCCTATTTTGTCAAGCGGATAGGCGGTGATCACGTACGGGTTGAAATTTTGGTCAGGCCGGGTGCCGGTCCGGCGACCTATGCGCCAACGCCAAAACAGATGGCGCGATTGGCGGCGGCTAGGGTTTTTTTCCGTATCGGAGTGCCTTTTGAACATTCTCTCCTGGTAAAAATCAGGCGCACCATACCGGATCTGTTGATCGTAGATACCAGCGCAGGGCTTAAGCATAGACAGATAACAGGCAAGAATGAACTTGATCCTCATACCTGGATGGATCCCATGCTTGTCAAACGGCAGGGGCGGGTGATTCTGCAAACCCTTGAGAAGATTGATCCTCGCAACACAATGAAATATGAGAAAAATTATATAAAATTTGCAAATGATCTTGACGCATTGGATGAGCGAATACGGAAAGAACTAAAAAAGTCGGTTGGCAAAACCATCTTTGTCTATCATCCGGCCTATGGATATTTCTGCAGGGCCTATGGACTGCGCCAGAAGGCGGTTGAGGCCGGCGGCAGGAATCCCTCTCCCAAACAGTTGGTCCACCTTATCGAACAGGCCAAAAAAGAGGGCGTACGGGTAATTTTTGTCCAGCCGCAATTTTCAAAGAAAAAAGCTCAGGTCATAGCCAGGGCCATCGGCGGAGTGGTGATGTTTTTTGATCCCCTGGCCTATGATTATATCAAGAACCTCGACCAAGTGGCGGAACGTCTCGCAAAAACTTTGTAAGCGCCATGGTAAACACACTCCACCGTTTGGGGAATACTCTCCCCGGTTCCGGCTGGGAAAAGAAAAGGCTTTCCCGGCTTCACCCAAGAGAATTTTTAGTGGCAATTAGCCCGCATATTTCACAAGCGATCTGCTGCAAGGCCCGAAAACACCATGCCTGCGGCGTTACAGCGCAAAAAAGGATTCCTCGAAATATTTCAATATGTCTGCGGACCTTTTTACACTGTTCCTCGAAGGTCTCACCTCGTTCGCTATCTGTATTCATGGCATTTTCAGACCTTTCGCGACGACCTTTGTGAAATATGCGGGTTAGAAAAATTAAAGGATACTGCAGGTTTTTTTTATCTCTTGCCGACATGCTCGGTCTTTCCACTGCTTTTTCTCAGGTCATCTCTGCATACATTCCAGAGCTATCTTTGCCGCTCGTTCCGAGGCACCAGGGCCGCCCAGGTGGTGGCGGACTTCGGCAAGACCGGCCAGGATATTTTGTCGGGCAGGCCCATCCGTCAGCATCTGTGCAAGCTCCCCGGCGATTCGTTCCGGGGTGACCTCGTCCTGCAGGAGTTCCGGAATGATTTTTTTATCACCAATCAGGTTGACCAGGGAAAAATATTTAACATTCCGTACCAGGAGGCGTCCGATGCGATAGGTCCTGGGGGAGACCCGATAGGTGACTACAGCAGGAACATGGAGCAGGGCCAGTTCCAGAGTCACTGTGCCCGAGGCGGCAACCACAGCATCGCAGGCAGCCATCAAGTCGTACCGGTTTTCACTGATGACCCGGATATCAAGCCTGTTATGAAATTTCGATACACCATGTTCCCTGAGCAGCGCCTCCGGGATAGATGCGGCCCTGGGTAGAAGAAAGGTGCATTCCTTTTTGACACGATCAGCAAGCAGGGCGGCCGCCTGGAGAAAGTCGGGCAGCAGGTTGCGGATTTCCTTGCTGCGGGATCCGGGCAGCAGGCCGATGAGGGTAGTGTTTTCCGGGATATGGTGTTGCCGTAAAAAGTCGGCCTTTTTCATTGAGGTGCGGACGCCGTCCACCAGGGGATGGCCGACAAAATCGACCTTGATGCCGTAGCCGTCATAAAATTCTTTTTCAAAGGGAAGGATGACGGCTATTCTATCGGTGAGTCGGCCTATTTTGCCGGTTCTTCCTTTCCGCCAGGCCCAGACCTGCGGACTGATATAATAAAAAATCGGGATACCCAGCTTCCTTGCCTTGGCCGCCAGCAGGAGATTGAAATCGGGATAGTCAATGAGGATGAGCAGGGCGGGGCGGCCCTCCCGCATACGTCGGATCAGTGCCCGACGGGCGGCCAGGATATCGCCAAGGTGACTGATGACTTCGGTGATGCCGACAACGGCCAGTTTGTGCGCATCATAGAGTATTTCAACTCCGGCTGCACGCAGCTCCGTACCTCCCATGCCGCAAAAGCAAAGCTCGGGTGAGAGGTCGCGCATGGCCCGGACAAGACGGGCTCCGTGCATATCGCCGGATGCCTCGCCGCTGACAATCATAACCTCCGTGTTCCGAGCTGCGGATTGGGGGAGATTCAAGCTGGTCACCTGTTTAGTGCGTACACTCGCTAATCATCAAGCCCGGAATAGTTGGTCACCGGCCCCAGAAGCTGTTCAACCTGGGCCCTGTTTTCCCGAATCTGCTCAACTACCTCAAGGGCAATGGCCAGGGCCCGTCTTCCTTCAACCCCGGAGACGGCCGGTGTAGTTCTGGTCCTGACATTGTTTATGAAATCAATGAGTTCAATTTCCAGGGTATCCTGATCCGGAAAGCCGTATTTGCTGATATCGGGCAGTGGCTGGTCATTTTGTTTTCCTCTCTTCAGTCGAATGGACATAACCTCTTTTTTACTGAAATCAACGGAGAGGTATTGGCCGGGCTGGAATATCCGCATTCGACGGATATTGTCCATGGAGATGCGACTGACGGTTACATTTGCGGTGCAACCGTTTTCAAAGATCAGGCGGGCATTGGCAATGTCGGTCAGAGAGGTAATCACCGGTGCACCCACCGTATGGATGGTTTTCAGGGGTGAATTGACAATGGAGAGGATGATGTCGATATCATGGATCATCAGGTCCAGAATAACATCCACGTCCGTGCCCCGATTTTTAAAAACGGATATCCGATGCGCCTCGATAAACAGCGGATGGGTCAAAAAAGGCTGCATGGCCAGAACGGCCGGATTAAATCGTTCCAGGTGTCCGACCTGAAGGATCAGATTTTTTTGAGCAGCACCATCGATGAGTTCATCCGCCTCAGCCAGAGTGGTGGTGAACGGTTTCTCCACCAGCAGGTCAATGCCGGCGGCAATACAGTCATGGGCAACCTCATGGTGGTGGATGGTGGGAACGACAATGGAAACCGCATCCACCAACGGCAGAAGTTTTTGATAGTCGGTAAACATGGCGGTACCCAGTTCACCGGCGACACGTTCTGCCTGTGGCTGGTTCGGATCGGCCACCCCGACCAGTTGGACTCCGTCCATTGCCGCATATTTTTGGGCATGGAATTTCCCCAGATAGCCAACACCGATTACTCCAATCCTTATCTTTTTCACAGGCATGCTCATATATGGAGAAAGGTGGGTGACAGTTCCCGCCCGGTTATGAAAATATTATTCATCGTATTCATCATAGTCGTCATCAGAATCTTCCTCAAAGCCATCAAAATCCGCACTCATTACATCTGAAATCAGTCGAAGAAATACGCCCATGGATTCGCTGAGATTCTTAACAATTTCACTCTGCTTGACCCGCTTATCAAGATCTTTCTCCCTGCCCATATCACGGATGCTGCTGTTGAGTTCATTGTCAAGGGCATTTATCAACTGTTCCGGATCCATAATATTCCTCTTATTTTCAGGGTTATATACCAAGGTAGGCCTTTTGTATATCCTCATCGGCAAGCAAGGTGGATGCCTTGTCGTGCATGGTGATTCGGCCGGTTTCCAGTACGTAGCCACGGTCGGCGACTTTTAGCGCCAGGTTGGCATTTTGCTCAACAAGAAAAATTGTCGTATTGTTTTCTCGATTGATCTTCTTGATAATTTCAAAAATCCGGCGGGTAACCAGCGGCGCAAGCCCCATGGAGGGCTCATCCAACAGCAGGAGCTGGGGGCGGGCCATCAGGGCCCGGGAAATGGCCAGCATCTGCTGTTCCCCGCCTGACAAGTTGCCGCCCGGTTGACTGCGCCGATTTTTGAGAATGGGAAAGAGGGCATAGATATACTCCAGATCCTCTTCAATCTGTTGCTTATCCTTGCGAAGAAAGGCCCCCATGTCAAGATTTTCGGCTACGGTGAGGTCGGGGAAGATATGGCGTCCTTCCGGGACCTGACAGATACCAAGGGCAACAATTTTATCCGGGCTGAGGCCTTGAATGGGTTTTCTCTTAAAGAAGATTTCACCGGTTCGCGGTGGAACGATGCCGCTGATGGACATGAGCGTCGTTGATTTACCGGCACCGTTGGCCCCGATGAGGGTAATTATTTCACCTTCTTTAACGTTCAGGCTGACATCATGCAGAGCCTGGATGTTCCCGTAGTAGGTGTTGATTGATTTGAGTTCAAGCATCCTCGATATCCTCCCCCAGATAGGCCTTTATCACGGCCGGATTGTTGCGGATTTCCTCGGGGGTTCCTTCGGCTATTTTTTTTCCGTAATCAAGGACGAAGATATAATCGGACAGATTCATAACCAGTTTCATATCATGCTCAATGAGCAGGATGGAAAGGCCGTCATCACGGATGGTAGTGATCAGCTCTTCGAGTTCACTGGTTTCCTGAGGGTTCATGCCGGCGGCCGGTTCATCGAGCAGCAGCAGCAAAGGGTCGGTGGCCAGGGCACGTCCAATCTCCAGCCGCCGTTGGTCTCCATATGGAAGATTTTTTGCAAATTCATTGACCATGTCGGCCAGGCCCATGTTTTCAAGTATCATGAGGCTGAGCGCCACGATCTCCTGTTCTTCCTGGACAGTACCGGCATTTCTGAACAGGGCGCCAAGGACCTTGGCCCTGGTCCGGCAATGGCGACCGATCATCACGTTTTCCAGAACCGTCATATTGGGAAAGAGGCGAATATTCTGGAAGGTCCGTGCCAGTCCCTGCTGGGTGACCTTGTTTGGCTTAAGGCCGTTGAGACGCCTGGTTTTTTTGCCTGGCGGGGTCAGCAGCAGGTCGCCGGATGTCGGTTTGTAAATACCGGTCAGACAGTTGAAAAAAGTTGTTTTACCGGCGCCGTTCGGTCCGATAAGGGCGACGATTTGGCCTTCGCGCACTCGCAGGTCCAGGTTGTCCAGGGCCCGAATACCGCCGAAATTCATGGTCAGTCCGGTTATGTTGAGTAGTGGTTCCATAAGTAAAGGCGTTGTAGACGAGCCGTTAATCGTTTTTTTGTACCGTATAGGTTCGGCGAATATTGGCAACAATGCCCTGGGGTCGAAAAACCATCATAATGACCAGCACGGCACCGAATACCAGCATTCGGTAGTCGGAAAAGGCGCGTAGATATTCGGGCAGCAGGATGAGGATCAGGGCGGCGATAATCACGCCGATGATTGATCCCATACCGCCGAGAACAACGATGCAGAGAATAATCGCCGATTCCAGGAAGGTAAAACTTGCCGGGTTGACGAAAGTGGTCTTGGCGGCAAAAATAACCCCCACCATTCCGGCCCAGAATGCGCCCAGGGCAAAGGCGGTGAGTTTTGTCTTGGTTTTGTCAATGCCCATGGCCTGGCAGGCAATTTCGTCCTCACGTAGAGCGAACCAGGCCCGACCGATACGAGAGCTTTGCAACCGGTTGACCACGAATATGGTGAAAATGACCATCAGGATCATCAGGTAATAGAGATAGGTGATTGACTGTTCGAGTCCCAGATGAATGCCGAAAAATCCGGGCCGGGGAATATTGGAAATACCGCTGGGCCCGTGCGAGAATTCATTCCAGTTTTCCAGGATCAGGCGAATGATCTCTCCAAAACCGAGGGTAACGATGGCCAGGTAATCACCGCGCAGCCGCAGGACCGGGAAACCCAGCAGGATGCCGAAGCTTGCCGCCAGCAGGCCACCGATGGGCAGGACTTCCCAGAATCCCAGACCGAAATGGAGGTGGAGCAGGGCATAGGAATAGGCGCCGACCGCATAAAAGGCCACATAACCGAGATCAAGCAACCCGGCAACGCCGACAACGATGTTCAGGCCCAAACCAAGAACAACATACATGAGAGCCGTGATCATGATATTGGTCTGGTAGGTGGAAAAAAGCAATGGAAAGGCCAGAAAGAAGAGTCCTGCGACGGCAAGAGTCGGCAGGTAGATCTTCGGATCGCTCAGCAGCTTGAACTGCATCTTCGGCTTTTCTTTGATCAGTCCCTGCTTGATGTGTTCCTGCCGGGTAAGTTTTCTGGTCTTATAGATCTGCATGGCCAGGTAACAGAGAAAACTGCCGCCGGCGACCCAGTACATATTGCTCCATCGCCAGAGAATCACCTTATCGATGGGGTTAATCTTGATCACCATCAGGGGAAAGGTGAGAAAGACGAACCAGAGGCTGACGAGCAATCCTTTCTTGATATCCGTCAAAGAAATCATCGTTTTTTGTTGATGCAAAGGTTCTTCAGTATTTCGTCACAGGGTTTTAAACTATGCGTTTTCATATTCTCAAATCTTGTAAGTGGTCAGGGGACCGTAGATTCGCACAGGAGTGGCCGGCCACAGGTAAGCGTAGTGAAGCCGGAGATACTCCGTGCGGTGCCCCTTGATTACTTGCGTTTTTCATGCGCTCGTGATGAGAAAAGAGCGGGCGGGGCAGGGACGCTGTCCCGTGCCGCTGTCTGGAGATTGTGTTTGTGTATTTCATCTATACCTTCTCAATGCTGGCTTTGCCGAGCAGACCCGACGGTCGAAAGATAAGGATGAGAACCAGGAGAGAAAAGGCAAAAACATCTTCATAATCACTGGAAACATAACCGGTGGCAAATGATTCGGTCAGGCCGAGGATAAAACTGCCCAGCACCGCTCCCGGTACGGAGCCGATACCACCGAGCACGGCTGCGGTAAATGCCTTGATACCGGCGATAAAGCCGATGTAAAAATTAATCTGTCCGATATGGGAGGCGATCAACAGCCCCCCGATGGCTGCAAGAGCGGAACCGATGATAAAAGTAATTGAGATTACCCGGTCAACATTGATGCCGACCAGCATGGCCATCTTCTGGTCCTGGGCCGTTGCCCGCATGGCCTTGCCGGTGCGAGTGAACTTGATCAACCAGGTTAGCAGCAGCATGACAACGGCAGTGGTCACAAGGATGAGCATGTCCGAGGTGCCGATAACTCCGGCATAGGGCTCCATGAATTTAAAATCCGGTATCAGGGCGGGAAAGGGGAGGAAATCGGATGTCTGGGCCAGCAGTACATAGTTCTGCAGGAAAATAGACATACCGATGGCCGAGATAAGCGGTGAGAGCCGGGGAGCATTGCGCAACGGCTGGTAGGCAAGTTTCTCAACAGTGAATCCATAGGCGGCAGCCCATATCGTCGAGGCCAGGACGGTCAGAATAATAACCGCCGGAAGGGGAAAGCCATAGATGTTAAGGATAGTCGAGGTGATGAGGGCGGTAAAGGCGCCGATCATGTAAATTTCGCCATGGGCAAAGTTGATCAGGCCGATAATCCCGTACACCATGGTATAACCAAGAGCAATGAGTGCATAAATTGATCCTCTGGTTAGACCGCTGAAAAACAGTTCTGTAAAATAATCCATAATATCCGTCGAAGACCGTCTGTTGGCAATGAACAGGAAAAATTCTTCACATTGAGCGGGAGTTTGTTTGTCCGAAATTTTTTCTATCTGGAAATAGCGCAGAGCGCCGGAAAACTCGCAGCATGCATGGTGTCACGCAATCAGCCTGCTTCATTTTCATTGTCGAAGTCTACGCTTATCTGGTTGTGGTTGTGACGTTAAAAAAAATGGTCCAGTCATGCCGATTTTACCGTGTCTCCAAAAAAAAATCCGGTACAAAGTTTTCAGTACCGGATTTTTTTTGGGGCACGGCTCTGTAAAGACAGAGACTACTTGATTTGTACGTATTTGCCGTTTTTGACCTGGTACATGGAGAAACCAATACCGGTGGCATCACCTTTTTTGTCAAAATGAATCTTGCCGAAAGGCGTGGCAACATCATCGGTATGCAGGACCTTGGCAATGGCAGCCGGATCAGTGGAGCCGGCCTTGGTCAGTGCATTGGTCAGAGCCAGAGTGGCGGCAACGGCATTGTCAAAAAAAGCACCAGGCTCTGATCCTTCGTAAGCCTTCTTGTATTTTTCATGATATTCCTTGGTCAACGGATTGGAGGAGACATCCGCCGGACCGGTTGCATAAACGCCTTCGGCATTTTTACCGGCAACCTTGATGAAGGTGTCGTCTTTTACCCCATCATCGGAAATAAAGATGGTCTTCATCCGTTTTTTCCGCATCTGGCCGACAATTTTTGAGGCCTCCGGATGATAGCCGCCGAAAATAACCGCTTCGGCTCCGGAATGTTTGATTTTCTGTACAACTGCGGAATAGTCAACAGCACCCGGGGTTACCCCTTCAAAGAGAACGACCTTGGCCTTGCCGGAATCTTCGATGAATTTTTTGGCAAATTCAGCCAGGCCTTTGCCGTAATCTCCCTTGTCATGGATAACGGCAATTTTGGTCAATTTTAATGTATTGAGGGCAAAATTTACTTCAGTCCGGGCCTGGGCGTCATCAGAGGCAATAGTGCGGTAAAAATTTGGATAATCACCGCTCTGAGTAAGGGCCGGGTTGGTGGCGGAAGGCGACATGACGATGACGCCTGCATCCCGATAGATGGGCAGCGCTGCTTTGGTCGCCCCCGAGCAGATATGACCGATCACGACGTTGACGCCTTCGCTGACCAGTTTGGTCGCCGTGTTAGTGGCTACTTCCGGCTTGCAGACATCATCTTCCACCAGCAGTTCCACTTTAGCTCCGTTGATACCGCCCTTGGCGTTGATATCTTTCACTACCAGTTCGGCAGCCTTTACAGTCGGCAGGCCATAGGAGGCCAGGTCACCGCTGTGGGCGCCGGCGACTCCAATTTTAATCGGTTTTGCTGCCATGGCACCGACGGTCATGCCGGTGGTAAACGCTGCCATAGCGATGAGTGTAAGCAGTTTGTGATGCATTTTCACGTCTGATACCTCCAATATTTTTAATTGTAGTAAAGAGCCCTGAGAAAAATAATTATTCCATCCTGCAACTGTTTGCTGCTCCAGCTCGAATGTTGTAAAAAAGGTTACATATCATCACAATATCGATCCCTTTTCACGTCTTGGACTGGAAGCAAAAACCGGGGCATTTTGGGATAATTATTTTTTTTCCATGACCCTGAAAACGCTTTGTTAGGAACAGAAATTAAATAACGTGGACAATATCGTGCTCAGCTTTAGGTCAAGTTTGCTCGATCTGATTGAACGAAACCGCAGACGTAGTAGGGCTACGATGAGGATTTCGTGATTGAAGAGCGGTCAAAGATGGCCTGAAGATGAGATGCGAGATATTCAGGTTATTTAATTTCTATTCCTTATAGAGTCCCCGCCTTTCATACTTCATCAGGGAAAAATTTCACTGCAAAAATGACTCTTTTGCTAAATTACCTCCAATTAGGGTGATGGGATGAAAAATACCTTTACAGGATTGGAGGTAATTTT